>JAGCRJ010000026.1 GCA_017964745.1 Lachnospiraceae bacterium | reverse complement strand
CGGTTCTTGTCGCGAATCATCTGACTCCGTATATGGTCGCAAAGCTTAAGGCCTGCGGTGTGTCCGGGTTTGTGTGCGAGACCGGAGGAATGACTTCACACTCCGCTCTTGTTGCCCGCAGCATCGGGCTTCCCGCGGTGTACGGCGTGCCGGGTGCCACAAAGGCGATAGAAAACGGTGATACGGTGATCGTAGACGGCCTGAGCGGGTATGTTTACGAAAGGCCCGATCCCGCACTTGCGCTTGAATTTGCATCCAGAAAAGAAAAGTATATCGAGTCGAGAAAGGAACTTGAAAAATTCTGCTCGATGAAGACAAAGATGGCCGATTCCGAAAGCGCGGAGGTCTTCTGCAATGTTAACGATATCGTCGATGTCATGCATTCGCTTGATAACGGCGGCGAAGGAATAGGGCTTTACAGAACGGAGAATCTCTACGCCGAAGCGGGACATGCACCGGGCGAAGAGGAACAGGTCCGGGCGTATTCACGCATAGCACAGGCGATGGACGGCCGTGAGGTCGTTATCCGTACGCTGGACATAGGCGGAGACAAGAGCCTTCCTTATCTCGATATGGAGCTTGAGAGCAATCCTTTCCTCGGATACCGTGCGGTAAGGTACAGCCTCGGAAACAGAAGATTCTTTGCGACACAGCTAAGGGCGATACTCAGGGCAAGCGCCTTGGGAAATCTTTCGATCATGATACCGATGATCACGTGTGTCGATGAGATGAGGGAAGTCAAGGCCCTCGTATATGAACTCAAGAGTGACCTCAGGGACGAGGGATATGACTACGACGACAATATAAAGGTCGGCTGCATGATAGAGACTCCCTCGGCTGCGATCATATCCGATATGCTCGCACTCGAGAGTGATTTCTTCTCTATAGGGACCAACGATCTTGTGCAGTACACCATGAGTGCCGACAGGGGAAACAGGAATGTCGCGTACCTTCAGTCGGTCACACAGCCCGCTGTGCTGAGACTCATAAAACAGACGATAGACAACGCGAAAAATACCGGCGTCCCGATATCCGTATGCGGTGAAGCGGCGGCGGATCCCGCACTGATCCCGATACTTGCGGGAATGGGCTGCAGGAGATTCAGCGTTAATCCCGGCGCCGTTCCGGAGGTGAGGAGAACCCTTTCCCTCTGGTCCGTGGACGATGCGGAAAAGTATGTGTCCGACATGCTTAAGATACCTTCGGATAATGAGATAAAGGAATATATGCGCAAGAATTCGCGCATCTGAGAAATGAATACAGGAAGACGTACTTTTTATATTTTGCTCCAGCTTTTGGGGGCTCTTATCTGGGGAGTCGCATTCGCATTCCAGAGCATCGGAATGGAAAACACAGGGCCCTTCACATTCAATGCCGTAAGATTCATGCTCGCCACTGCGGTGGTGTTTCTTTTATCGGTATTCACCGATATGGGGAAAAGGATCGCCCGTAAAAGATCCGGTGCATCAGGAAGCCCGGAGGATCCCGCAGAGCATTCATGGAAGTCGGCGGGACTGTGGAAGACGGGCATCATCATAGGTGTGCTGCTTTCACTTGCGGGAAATCTGCAGCAGATAGGCATACTCTATACCGATTCCGTGGGCAAGGCGGGATTTATAACCGCCATGTATATCGTGCTTGTTCCCGTCTGCGGGATCTTCATGAAAAAGAAGATACGCCCCGCGGTGTGGATCGGAGTCGCGCTGTCGGTACTGGGTCTGTATTTCCTGACCATGAGCGGATCTTTTTCTTTTTCGAAGGGGGATATCTTCCTCATGGCCTGTGCCGTGATGTTCACGGTACAGATCCTGGTCATAGATTCGGGAGCGTCAAAATACGATAATATCAAGCTTGCCTGTATAGAATTCCTTACCGTTTCGGTCACTTCGGGTGTGGTGATGTTCGCTGCGGAAAGTCCGGATATGAAGTCAATCCTGGCAGCGGCGGTCCCCCTCCTCTACACGGGAATATTCTCGGGAGGTGTCGCTTATACGATCCAGATCGTATGCCAGTCCAAACTGGAGCCTTCCACCGCATCCATCCTCATGAGCTGTGAAGCGCTCTTCTGTGTTCTCGGCGGATACGTGATCCTTCACCAGAACCTTACGCAGAGGGAGATCCTGGGAAGCATACTCATGTTTGCGGCCATAATGATCGTTCAGTTATTCCCTTCAAAAGAAAAAAGTAAAAGCGGAAACTAAGGTTTCCGCTTTTTCAGTCCGATATATGAATCAAAGACAGATCCTGCACCGTGCTACGTTCCGGGCCGCCGAAGGTTTCGACGGGGGGAACGGATAGGGAATGGATTATTTGGAGGAAGAGCCTCTGAGAATCGAGTCATCCGTGTAGGAGTCGGCTGAAAAGCTTATTCCTCCGGACATAACGTCATCGCCTGTTACGGCAGCTTCCTCATCCGCTTTACCGTTAAGTATATCCTCAAATTCCTTGGCTGAAAGATTTTCAAAATGTCCGGCATCCACTGGGTGTTCGGACATTTCTTCTTTTGCTCCGCTGCTTATGGTCTTAAGGAGCTTATCGATCTCTGACATCTCGGAGTTTTCGTTTTCGTCTTCCTGTCCCTCTATGGCACTTATGACCCTGTTCCTGCCGCTGTTCTTGGCCGTGTAGAGCTTATCGTCGGCACTTTTTATGAGGTCGTCCACACTCTGCTTCTTGTCCCATTCGCTGACACCGAAGCTCATTGTGACGTCTATGATGTAATTGTCATATCTGATCTTGAGGGCGCGGATCTTCTCGAGCAGGCTCCAGAGGGAGTTTTCCGCCATGATAAGACTCGTCCTGTCGAATACCATCAGGAATTCCTCTCCGCCCCATCTTGCGACGAATCCGATGTTCTTCATATGCTCCCTGATAGTATCGGCTACCTTTATGAGAACCTCGTCACCCGCATCGTGTCCGTAGGTATCGTTGACGGATTTGAAGAAGTCGATATCGCCGATGCTTATGCAGAAGCTCTCGGAACCGCTTTTTGCCTTGCCTACGATGGGCCCCATCTTTCTCTGTGCGGATCTTCTGTTGAAAAGACCGGTAAGAGGATCGGATTCCATCATGTTTCTCATGGATCTTTGCATCGAAAGGACACTCTCGCCTATCTCTCCGAGCTCGTCACGGCGGGCCAGAACATGTTCGTCGAGTACTGCCGTCTCATTGCCCGATGAAGCATCCTTGACGAATTTGAATATGCTCTCTATGGAGACCGTCATGGGCTTGGTGATCCTTATGACGATGAGTACCATAAGCGCCGTGAGGGCTGCGGCGATGCCAACGAGCATCAGTACGTATGTGTGTATGGTGCTGTTCACGACCTCTGCGGGACGGGCCGCTGCGATCATTCCCTGGATATTGCCGTGGCTCGAAACAAGCGGCATATAGTAGGTGAAGTAGGGCTTTCCGAAGATCATCGTATTGTGATAGAAGACTTCTTCTCCGTCCGAGTAAACAACCTTCTGGATCTGTGAAGCGATGCCCGTGCCGACCATCCTGACGCCGTTTTCATCGGTAAGAGTGGTGAGAATGCGGGTATCCTTGTAGAAGAGCGTGACATCAAGCCCCGTGGATTCCTTGATGGAATCGACCACGGAGTAATCGCTTGTTATATCGGTGTCGCCTTTGTAGAGATAGAGGGAATCGCTGCCGGTAAGCCTGTAGTCGCCGTAGTACTTGGCATCCATGAGCAGCTGTGTGCTCATGCAGGCGTCCCTGAGCTCTTTTTCCGCGGAATCGTAGAGAATGCCGGTCAGGAAAGGAATGCCGGCTATGATGATGACGATGGCAAAAAGGACGACGGGGAGTATCGCCACCCCGTACATATGCCCGGAAATAGTGCCTTTTCTGGACCTTTTTCGTTTATTCGTCTTGGGTTTCGAATCCTGTTTTGTCACTTTTGGTACCCCCTCCAAAAATTACCCATATATTATATATTTTTGCGGTCCAAAAAACAATGCAAAAGCCCCGTTAATATTGACATTACAGCCATTTTACACTAAAATCGCATATGTGCATTTATATCTTAATGAAGCGGGACCTCGCTCCTTTTTTTCCGGGGGGAGGTTTGTTTTTTTACAGGAGGAAATATGTATAAACAGGTTAATTCAGACCTCTCACATGTTCAGAGGGAAGCTGAAGTCGAAAAATTCTGGAATGAGAACGATATCTTCAGGAAGAGTATTGATTCCCGTAAGGAAGGACCGGTCTATACATTCTATGACGGACCTCCCACCGCAAACGGAAAGCCCCATATCGGACATGTAGAGACCAGGACCATCAAGGACATGATCCCCAGATACCGCACAATGAAGGGATATCAGGTCCCCAGAAAAGCGGGATGGGATACCCACGGTCTCCCCGTTGAGCTTGAGGTGGAGAAGCTCCTCGGCATCAACGGCAAGGAACAGATCGAAGGCTACGGACTTGAGCCCTTCATCGGAAAGTGCAAGGAGTCCGTATGGAAATATAAGGGAATGTGGGAGGAGTTCTCTTCCAAGATCGGTTTCTGGGCCGACATGGACAATCCCTACATCACCTATGACGACAACTATATCGAGTCCGAGTGGTGGGCTCTTAAGACCATCTGGGACAAGGGACTGCTCTACAAGGGCTTCAAGATCGTACCTTACTGCCCCAGATGCGGAACCCCTCTTTCATCACACGAGGTGGCTCAGGGCTACAAGACCGTAAAGGAGCGCTCCGCAGTCGTACGTTTCAAGGCTAAGGACGGAGATTTCTACTTCCTTGCATGGACGACCACACCCTGGACCCTTCCTTCCAACGTCGCACTCTGCGTCAATCCTTCCGAGAGCTATGTGAAGGTCAAGGCAGCCGACGGATATACCTATATCCTTGCGGAGGCTCTTGCCGATACCCTTCTCGGAAAGTTCGCCAAGGAAGACGCACCCGCATACGAGGTTCTTGAGAAGTATGTCGGAAAGGATCTCGAGAGAATGGAGTACGAGCCCCTTTTCGAAGGAGCCGCAAAGGCTGCCGACAAGCAGCACAAGAAAGCGCATTACATCGTAGCCGATGACTACGTAACCATGACCGACGGTACCGGTATCGTTCATATCGCTCCCGCATTCGGTGAAGACGACTCCCGTGTGGGCCGTGAATATGATCTTCCTTTCGTTCAGTTCGTAGACGGCAAGGGTAACATGACCGCCGATACCCCTTACGAAGGAAAGTTCGTCAAGGATGCCGATCCCCTCGTTCTTAAGGATCTGGATGCCGCAGGACAGCTTTTCGATGCTCCCAAGTTCGAGCACGATTATCCCTTCTGCTGGAGATGCGACACTCCCCTCCTTTACTATGCGCGTGAATCCTGGTACATCAAGGTCACTGCCGTAAAGGAAGACCTTGTAAAGAACAACAACACCGTACACTGGATGCCCGAATCCATCGGAACCGGAAGATTCGGAAACTGGCTTGAGAACATTCAGGACTGGGCTCTTTCCAGAAACCGTTACTGGGGCACCCCTCTCAACATCTGGGAGTGCGAATGCGGAAAGAGGATCTGCATCGGTTCGAGAGAAGAACTGCTTAATGCGAGCGGTGATGAGAGAGCAAAGACCATCGAGCTCCACAGACCGTTCATCGATGATATAACCTGCAAATGTCCCGACTGCGGCGGCTCAATGAAGAGAGTTCCCGAAGTTATCGACTGCTGGTTTGATTCGGGTGCAATGCCTTTCGCACAGCACCATTATCCTTTTGAGAACAAAGACCTGTTCGAGCAGCAGTTCCCCGCTGCATTCATTTCCGAGGCAGTCGATCAGACGAGAGGCTGGTTCTATTCGCTGATGGCTGAAGGAACCCTTCTCTTTAACAAGTCCCCTTACGAGAATGTCATCGTTCTCGGACTTGTACAGGATGAGGAAGGCCGCAAGATGAGCAAGCATCTCGGCAATGTCGTCGATCCCATGGAGGCTCTCGGCAAGTTCGGTGCGGATGCGATCAGATGGTACTTCTACACAAGTGCCGCTCCCTGGCTTCCCAAGAGATTCTCGGAGAACGCCGTTATCGAAGGCCAGAGAAAATTCCTCGGAACACTTTGGAACACCTACGCATTCTTCGTACTCTACGCAAATATCGATAACTTCGATGCATCCAAGTACGCTCTCGAATATGACAAGCTTTCCGTTATGGACAAGTGGCTTCTTTCAAGGCTTAACAGCTGCGTAAAGGAGGTCGATGAAGATCTTGAGAATTACAAGATCCCCGAGGCGGGTGCCGCATTCGAGAAGTTCGTCGATGAGATGAGTAACTGGTATGTGCGCAGAAGCCGTGAGAGATTCTGGGCAAAGGGAATGGAGCAGGACAAGATCAATGCTTACATGACCCTTTACACCGCACTCGTGACTGTCTCCAAGGCAGCTGCTCCCATGATCCCCTTCATGACAGAGAGCATCTACCAGAACATCGTAAGGAATTCCTTTGCGGATGCGCCCGAGAGCATTCACCTCTGCGATTACCCGAAAGCCGATGAGAAGCTCATCGACAAGGAACTCGAAGAGAAGATGGAGACCGTACTCGATGCGGTCGTTCTCGGAAGAGCATGCAGAAACGAAGGATCGGTCAAGAACCGCCAGCCCATCTCCAAGATGTATATCAAGAGCGAAGAAAAGCTGGACGAATTCTATATCGACATCATCAGGGAAGAGCTCAACGTCAAGGAAGTTGCATTCGCGGATGATGTAAGAGAGTTCACAACATATATCTTCAAGCCCCAGCTCAAGACCGTAGGACCCAAGTACGGCAAGCAGCTCGGCGGAATCCAGAAGTTCCTCAAAGAGATCGACGGAAATGCCGCTATGGATGAGCTTGAAAATAGCGGTTCCATCAAGTTCGATGTTGACGGAAATGCGATCGAGCTTGCAAAGGAAGACCTTCTCATCGAGATGACCAAGAAGGAAGGTTACGAAGCATCCGAGGATCACGGCATGACGGTTGTCCTCGATCTTAACCTCACCGAAGAGCTCATCGAGGAAGGCTTTGCCGCAGAGCTTGTTTCCAAGGTTCAGACCATGCGTAAGGATTCCGGTTTCGAGGTAATGGATCACATCCGTATCTCACTCAACGGAAATGACAAGCTCCTCGGAATCGTAAGGAAGAACGAAGCACAGATCTCAACCAAGCTTCTTGCCGACGAGATCGGTTCCGGCAAGGATTACAAGTTCTCCAGGGAATGGGATATCAACGGAGAGAAAGTAACGATCAGTCTTGAAAAGATCGGCTAAAGAATTTTTTCAAAAGGAGGGAGACTGAATGAAGAATTCAGCAGTCACAAAAAGAGAAAAATTCGACAAAGAGCTTTTCAAAAGAAGCGTTAATTACAATGTAAAGACTCTTTTCAGAAAGACCATGGAGGAGGCATCTCCCCAGCAGATCTTCCAGGCTGTATCCTATGCGATCAAGGATCAGATCATGGATATGTGGATCGAAACTCAGGAAGCATATGAGAAAGAAGATCCCAAGATGGTCTACTACATGTCCATGGAGTTCCTCATGGGAAGAGCTCTCGGAAACAGCCTCATCAATATGCAGGCGTACAAGACCGTTAAGGAAGCATGCGAGGAGATGGGACTCGACCTGAACGTTGTCGAGGATCAGGAACCCGATGCGGCTCTCGGAAACGGCGGTCTCGGAAGACTTGCGGCATGTTTCCTCGATTCACTCGCAACCCTCGGATATCCCGCATACGGCTGCGGCATCCGTTACCGTTACGGAATGTTCAAGCAGAAGATCAAGGACGGATATCAGGTGGAGGTTCCCGATAACTGGCTTGCAAAAGGCAACCCCTTCGAACTTCGCCGTCCCGAATATGCGAAGACCATCAAGTTCGGCGGATATGTCGATGTACAGACCGATGAGAACGGAAGAGGCATCTTCACTCAGAAGGATTACCAGTGTGTAAGAGCGGTGCCCTTCGATATTCCCATCGTGGGCTACGGAAACGGTATCGTTAACACTCTCAGGATCTGGGATGCGGAGCCCGTTGAGTGCTTCCAGCTCGATGCTTTCGACAAGGGTGATTACCAGAGATCCGTTGAGCAGGAAAACCTCGCAAGAAATATCGTCGAGGTTCTCTATCCCAACGATAACCACTATGCCGGAAAGGAACTCAGACTCAAGCAGCAGTACTTCTTTATCTCCGCATCCGTTCAGGAAGCGGTCGAAAAGTACATGCGCTCTCACAAGGATATAAAGAAGTTCCACGAGAAGGTTACATTCCAGCTCAACGATACACATCCCACCGTTGCCATCGCAGAGCTCATGAGAGTCCTTATGGACGATCACGGTCTTACATGGGATGAGGCGTGGGAAGTAACGACCAAGACCTGCGCATACACCAACCACACCATCATGAGCGAGGCTCTCGAGAAGTGGCCCATCGAACTCTTCAGCAGACTTCTTCCCAGGATCTATCAGATCGTCGAGGAGATCAACAGAAGATTCATCGAGCAGATCAAGGAAAAGTATGCGAACACCGGCGTTAACGTCGATGAGAAGATACGCAAGATGGCCATCATCTATGACGGACAGGTCAAGATGGCACATATGGCAATCGTTGCAGGCTATTCCGTAAACGGTGTTGCCGAGCTTCACACCGAGATCCTCAAGAAGCAGGAGCTCAGGGACTTCTACGAGATGTTCCCCGAGAGATTCAACAACAAGACCCCCGGCATCACACAGAGAAGATTCCTCCTTCACGGAAATCCTCTAATTGCGGACTGGATCTCCGATCACATCGGAGACGAGT
>JAGCRJ010000025.1 GCA_017964745.1 Lachnospiraceae bacterium | reverse complement strand
ACCGCACTTCTGTCCGCATCCGATATGTACAGGGTTCTGGACAGGGCACTGGACCTGCCGGAAAAGCAGGCACAGCGCGCCATATATATGGGTTACCTGAAGAGATATGTGATCCTCGGAGTGATGCTTGTACCTTTCTGTTTATCCGAGAAGCTGGATCCGATAGCATTCTTCATTTCGTACATGACCCTTAAGCTTGCCGCATATATGCAGCCGCTTACCCACAAGATGTACAACGCATGGTTCGGCGAAACGGACCCGCCGTCGATCTCCCAGGAGGAGTATGACGCACTTCATCCGGAGCTTGTCCCGGAGAGTGAAAAGAAAAAAGACCGGTCATGACCGGATGCCATATATAAAACTGATCACGGAGGGGAAGAGAATTGGGATACGGATTACTGCTGTCTGCAGATAATATCGACTTCATGGTCCACGGCCTGGTCGAGTATTCATTCTTTGGCCACACTGTATATTTAACCACCACCCATGTAAGCATTCTTATTGTGATGCTTATATTGATGGTGTTTTCTGTTATTGCGGGAAACGGATTCAAGAAAGCTCTCCGCGAGGAGAAGTTCGCTCCGACAAACGGATTCATGAACGGAGTCGAGCTTCTTACCGAGTTCCTTATGAACACGGTCAAGGGCGGAATGGGCAAAGCGGCTCCCGTATTCTTTAACTACATCGCAACTCTTTTCTGTTTCATCCTTCTTTCGAACATATCGGGACTTCTCGGACTCAGACCTCCCACGGCTGATTACGGTGTAACGCTCCCGCTCGCACTTATCACATTCACGATCATCCACTACAGCGAGGTCAGATTCTCCAAGCCCAAGCAGCTCTGGGCAGACAAGTGCTCGCCCCTGCCTCCCTGGCTTCCCATCTGGCTTCCCATCAATATCATCTCGGATATCGCGGTACCCATTTCGCTGTCCCTGCGTCTCTTTGCAAACGTCCTTTCCGGAACCGTCATGATGGCACTCATCTACGGACTCCTCGGATGGATCGCAACGGGATGGCCCGCAGCACTTCATGTTTACTTCGACCTCTTTTCCGGTGCGATACAGACATACGTATTCTGTATGCTGACCATGACCTACATCTCGAGTGCAAGAGGCGACAATTAATTCGGTTCTGCAGGCCGCAAGGCCTTCGAACATATAAACGGTTTTAACGGAGGAAAATAATATGGAATTCAATGAGAACTTTGTATACGGTTGTTCCGCTATAGGTGCAGGACTTGCCGTTATCGCAGGTATCGGCCCCGGTGTCGGCCAGGGTATCGCTGCAGGACACGGTGCTTCCGCGGTTGGACGTAACCCCGGAGCAAAGGGTGACATCATGTCCACCATGCTTCTCGGACAGGCAGTTGCAGAGACCACCGGTCTTTACGGTCTCCTTGTAGCTATGCTCCTTATGTTCGTTAAGCCTTTCGTATGATGCCCACGCTGCCCAGAAACACCGAACATAAAACGAGAAAGGAGGCAAGAGAATGTTGTTATTGACTGAAGGCATGCAGCCCAGACTTTTCGGTCTGGATTTTCAGCTGGTTGCCGATTCTTGCCTGATGATCATCGCCATATTTGTTCTCTTTCTCTTCATGAGTTATTTTCTCTGGAATCCCGCAAGAAAGTATCTTGAGGCCAGAAAAAAACACATCGAGGATGAACTGAAGGCCGCAGCCGACAGCGAGAAGCAGGCTGCAGAGCTCAAAGAGCAGTATGAAGCCAAGATGAAGGCCGCAGATACCGAAGCGGAGGGAATCCTGGCAGATGCGCACAAGAGAGGCATCGAGAACGAAAAGCAGATCGTTGCCCGTGCGCGTGAAGAGGCCGGACGTATCGTAGAGCACGCATCCAGGGAAGCAGAGCTCGAGAAGCAGAAGGTGGCTGATGATGTTAAGAAGGAAATGGTAGAGCTTGCATCACTCATCGCAGGCAAAGTCGTTTCCGCATCCATTGACACAACCGTGCAGGAAGGGCTTGTTGAAGAGGCCCTGAAAGAAATAGGTGAGAGCACATGGCAAAACTGATATCCGGTGTTTACGGAGAAGCTCTTTATGACACGGCCGTCAGTTCCGAAAGAGCCGATGATATGCTGGAGGAGATCGGGGTGATCAAAAAGGTCCTCGATGCAAATCCGGATTTCACCAAGCTCATGCTCCATCCTTCCGTATCCAAAGAGGATAAGAAGAAGATAGTCGAAGAGACCTTCCGCGGAAGAGTGATGGACGAACTCACGGGATTCATCCTGACAGTTGTCGAAAAAGAGCGCTTTAAAGAACTGGACTCCATATTTGAATATTTTACCGACCGTATTAAGGCAGACCGCGGGATCGGGGTTGTGTACATAACCTCTCCCATGGATCTTGATATAAATACGAGACTGGCAGTAGAGGAACGCATACGTCAGACCACTACCTATGCGACTCTCGAGACGCATTACACTGTCGACCCTTCGATCATAGGAGGCATTGTGATACGTATCGGAGACCGCGTGGCGGATGCATCCGTCAAGACCAGGCTCGACGATCTCACTTCCAAGCTTTTAGATATCCAGCTGGGATAAAACCCGCCGGAAAGAGAGGAATACGATAACATGAATTTGAAACCTGAAGAAATCAGTTCCGTTATCAAGGAGCAGATAAAGCGTTACGCTTCCACCCTGGAAGTTGCTGACGTAGGTACCGTTATCCAGGTTGCAGACGGTATCGCCAGAGTGCACGGCCTTGAGAAGGCTATGCAGGGCGAGCTTCTGGAATTCCCCGGAGAGGTATACGGCATGGTCCTCAACCTTGAGGAAGACAATGTCGGTGCGGTTCTGCTCGGATCATCCAAGAATATCAGTGAGGGAGATACCGTCAAGACGACCGGACGAGTCGTTGAGGTGCCCGTAGGCGATGCTCTTCTCGGAAGAGTAGTCAACTCACTCGGACAGCCCATAGACGGCAAAGGCCCCATTCAGACTACAAAGTACCGTCGTATCGAGAGAGTCGCAAGCGGCGTTATCACACGTAAGAGCGTTGATACTCCCCTTCAGACAGGTATCAAGGCTATCGACTCCATGATCCCCATCGGACGCGGACAGCGTGAGCTCATCATCGGTGACCGTCAGACCGGTAAGACCGCTATCGCGATCGATACGATCATCAACCAGAAAGGTCAGGGCGTTAACTGTATCTACGTTGCGATCGGCCAGAAGGCATCGACCGTAGCCAATATCGTTAAGACCCTTGAAGAATACGGAGCAATGTCATATACAACGGTTGTCGTTTCAACGGCTTCCGATCTTGCTCCCCTCCAGTACATCGCTCCTTATTCGGGATGTGCTATCGGAGAAGAGTGGATGGAGAACGGCGGCGACGTTCTTGTCATCTATGATGACCTGAGTAAGCACGCAGCCGCATACAGAACACTCTCACTTCTCCTTCACAGACCGCCCGGGAGAGAAGCTTATCCCGGAGACGTATTCTATCTCCATTCGAGACTTCTCGAGAGAGCAGCGAGAATGAGCGAAGAGTACGGCGGAGGATCGCTTACCGCACTTCCCATCATCGAGACACAGGCGGGCGACGTTTCCGCATATATCCCTACCAATGTTATCTCCATTACCGACGGACAGATCTATCTTGAGACCGAGATGTTCAACTCCGGTTTCAGACCGGCTATCAATGCGGGTCTTTCGGTATCCAGAGTAGGTGGTGCCGCACAGATCAAGGCTATGAAGAAGATCTCGGCACCCATCAGAACCGAGCTTGCCCAGTACAGAGAGCTTGCATCATTTGCACAGTTCGGTTCCGAACTTGATGACGACACCAAGGAAAAGCTCGCGCAGGGCGAAAGGATCAGGGAGGTTCTCAAGCAGCCTCAGTATTCACCCATGCCTGTCGAGAACCAGGTCATCATGATCTATGTCGTAACAAGGAAGTACCTGCTTGATGTTCCCGTAGGCGAGATCACCAGGTTTGAGAAGGAGTTCATCGAATTCCTTTCCTCCAAGTATCCCGAGGTTCTTTCCGGAATCAGACAGGATAAGGTACTCAGCGATGAGAACGAAGAGAGTCTGAAGAAGGCTATCGACCAGTTCAAGGAGACATTCCTTAAAACCGAAGAATAAACTT
>JAGCRJ010000259.1 GCA_017964745.1 Lachnospiraceae bacterium | reverse complement strand
GAACGACCGACTTGGTCTTCATTTCGGATACAAGAGGTTCTGCTTCCTTTCTGAATCCGAGAACCCTGATATATGGACATGCACCTGTGTATTCGGTACATGCATTTGTATCCTCGGTCATGTTCAGAAGAATATGGAAGAGTGCACGGCTTACTCTTGTATATGTGATGTTCCTGGTCTTGAGCAGGTTACAGAAATCGCTGAAGCTTGTGAACTTATCCAGGTTGTTCAGTATCCTGTCCGAAAGTTCTTCGGAAACATCAGCATACCTGGCATATCCTGTTTGTCTTTCACAGAGCAGTTTGTATATGAGCATCTGTGAAAAATCATCCTCAGTGACCGTGAGGTTTTTTTTGACTGAATCCTTAAGTGACTTGAAGGATTCTTCCGTCATATAATCCTTGAGTGTGTTTATGTCTGCACCGTATGATACCGCTTCCCTTATTGCCTTTGAACTGATTCCCGGCTGACCCGGAGAGTAAGGATCGTTATATCCCGCACCTACTCTTTTGAAAGTGACAGGTTTCATATGGGCACCTGTTTTGATCAGATACTTTATGTATTCGATCGCAAGGATATTGTTGGGAGAAGTGAGAAGCTCATGAAGATTTGCCATATCCGGGCAATTATCAATGAGAGCTTTCATTCTTGCGGCGGGAAACGGATCGCCGTTCTTAAGATATTTCTTTAGATTTGTCTTGAACTTTGCCGGTTCATCCGCAAGAACCTTCGCAACCTTTTTAAGATCGTCGATGTTACCGGATTCGGAACCGAAAGAAAGGTATTCGCATACCCCTGTATTTACGAGTGTTGAAACTCCGCCTTTGGCAAAAAACTCAGCTGATGAAAGAGAGTAGAAAGGAGGTATCTGAACGACAAGATCGGCACCTGCCGTAAGTGCGCTTCTTGCTCTGGAAAATTTATCTATCATAGCGGGAGCTCCGCGTTGTACGAAGTTTCCGCTCATTGCAACGATCACATAGTCCGCACCCGTTTCTTTTCTGGTGCTTTCGATATGGTATTTATGTCCGCTGTGAAGCGGATTATATTCGGCGATAATACCCGCAGTTATCATTCTTTTCCCTCAAAAGAAAGCTGTGTATGCTTATATAAAAGTATGCTAATTTTTTAACAAGAAATGTGCCCGATGTATGTAAAAATGTACAATTTATTGAAATCGATTTCTTGTATGTAAGTACTCAATACAGTATAATATAAAAGTCGTGCGAAGGCAAAATTTTACAGTGTTTTTAATGCTTTTAAGCACATTACTTTTTCTTATAAGGAGTTTTTATGGCTTATATAGACAAGATAAAAGAAAGAGCTAAGATCGACAAGAAAACCATCGTTCTTCCCGAGAGCAATGACAAGAGAACCCTTCTTGCAGCTGCCGAGATCATCAAGGAAGGCATCGCAAATATCATCATGGTCGGAAATGAGGAGAAGATCCGCGATGGTGCCGGATGGCTCGAAGTAGATCTTGATGAAGTTACCGTCATCGATCCCGAGACCACTCCCAAGATGGATGAATATATTAATCTTCTTTATGAGACACGTAAGGCTAAGGGCATGACCATCGAGAAGGCTACCGAGATCCTTCACAAGGATTACCTTACCTTCGGTATCATGATGGTCAAGAATAATGATGCTGACGGAATGGTCGCCGGTGCGTGCCATTCAACTGCAGATACATTAAGACCTGCGCTTCAGATCCTTAAGACCGCACCCGGTGTAAAGCTTGTTTCCGCATTCTTCATCGTTGATACCGTAATGAAGGATATGGGAGACAACGGAGCTTTCATCTTTGCAGACTGCGGTCTCAATCAGGACCCCAATCCCGAAGAGCTTGCTGCAATCGCTGATTCATCTGCAAAGAGCTTCAAATCACTTATCGGCCCCAAGCCCGTTATCGCTATGCTCAGCCATTCATCCAAGGGATCCGCTAAGCATCCTCTTGTAGATAAGGTTGTCGAAGCTACAAAGATAGCACAGGAACAGTATCCTCATCTTGTCATCGACGGAGAGCTTCAGACAGATGCCGCACTTGTTCCCCATGTTGCTAAGAATAAGGCTCCCGGCTCACCCGTTGCCGGCAAGGCTAACATCCTTATTTTCCCCAACCTTGATGCAGGTAACATCGGTTACAAGCTTGTACAGCGTCTCGGTGGCGCAGAGGCTTACGGCCCCATGCTTCAGGGAATAGCAAAGCCCGTTAACGATCTTTCCCGCGGTTGTTCATGGGAAGACATCGTAGGTGTTGTAGCCCTTACAGCCGTTCAGGCACAGATCTCACAGTAATATCTTAAAGGGCATGATTTCGTAGATCATGCCCTGGTTTTATATAAGGAGTTTTGTAATGAATATATTAGTCATCAACTGTGGTTCTTCATCACTTAAATATCAGCTCATCGACTCCGATACCGAGCAGTGGATCGCAAAGGGTCTCTGCGAAAGGATCGGCATCGACGGCAGGATCGTATATACTCCCGCCGGCGGCGAAAAGGAAACCCTGGACAGCCCCATGCCCGATCATACCAATGCGATAAAGCTTGTCCTCGAGTTTCTTACCAATGAAAAGACCGGTGTCCTTAAGAGCCTTGATGAGATAGGTGCCGTAGGACACAGGATCGTTCACGGCGGAGAGAAGTTCGCTTCTTCCGTTGTCATCAATGATGAAGTCATCAAAGCAATAGAAGAGTGCAACGATCTTGCTCCTCTTCACAATCCTGCCAATCTTATAGGAATTGATGCATGTAAGAAGCTCATGCCCAATACTCCGATGGTAGCCGTATTTGATACCGCATTCCATCAGACAATGCCCGCAAAAGCTTATCTTTACGGACTTCCCAATGCATATTATGAGAAGTATAAGATCCGCCGTTACGGATTCCATGGAACTTCGCATTCATATGTCTCCCACAGATGTGCGGAGCTTCTCGGTAAGAATTATGACGATCTTAAGATCATCGTTGCCCATCTTGGAAACGGTGCTTCCGTTTCTGCCGTTAAGAACGGTAAGTGTGTTGATACTTCAATGGGACTTACTCCTCTTGAGGGGCTTATCATGGGAACAAGATCCGGAGAGCTTGATCCTGCGATCCTTGAGTTCATCGCGAACAAAGAGAATCTTGATTTTGCAGGTGTTATGAATGTCCTGAACAAAAAGTCCGGTGTATACGGCATGAGCGGAGATCTTTCATCCGATTTCAGGGATCTTGAGGAAGCCATGAATAACGGTAATGAACTTGCAAGACAGGCAGTTGAGGCTTTCTGCTACAGGACCGCCAAGTATATCGGTTCATATGTTGCTGCCATGAACGGCGTCGATGCAATCTGCTTTACCGCAGGTATCGGTGAGAATGCCGCCATAGTCAGAACCATGGTCTGTGAGTATCTCGGCTACCTCGGCATCACTATAGATGAAGAAGCCAATCATAAGCGTGGTGAGGAGATAGAGATAACTACACCCGACAGTAAAGTAAAGGTAATGGTAATCCCCACCAACGAGGAACTTGCCATCGCCCGTGAGACTCTGGCACTCGTAAAATAATTATTGACACAATCCTTTTATTAGGATAAGGTGAAAAAAAATAATTCAAACCGTTGAGACGGAGATAAAGTTCGGAAAAGAGCCTACAGAGAGACCGAAAGCTGAGAAAGGTCGGAGATCTGCCGGACAAATGGACCGTTGAGGGCGCACGGAAAAGGGTAAGACCTTAGTATGATGCGACGGGTACTCCCGTTACAGAGGAAGGATATGAAAGGCTGATCTTGTATTTCTGCCGGAGTGTCCGTAAAGAGGAGATCTTTTGATCTTAAAGCAAGGTGGCACAGCGTTAAACACGCCCTTGTCTGACTTTAGGTCGGACAAGGGCTTTTTTATTCCAAAACTTCTATAAAGATATGGCTGAAAAAAACATTTTAGAGACAATTGCAGACAAGACCAGGGAAAGAGTTGCTTCATATAAAGAAAAGATAAGTCCGGAGGAGATGTGTGCGAAAGCAAGATCGCTCAATCCCGATACCGGCTTTACCTTTGAAAATGCTCTCAGAAAAGAAGGAATGTCCTTTATCTGTGAGATCAAGAAGGCCTCACCTTCCAAAGGGATCATTGCGGCAGATTTTCCTTTTCTTCATATTGCGAAGGAATACGAACATGCCGGAGCGGATGCCATATCCGTCCTTACCGAGCCTTACTGGTTTCTCGGAAATGACTCTTACCTGACCCAGATAAAGTCACAGGTTACCATTCCCGTGCTTCGCAAGGATTTCACGGTTGATGAATACATGATCTACCAGGCCAAGGTTATGGGAGCGGATGCAGTTCTTCTGATAGTTTCCCTTCTTTCCGACTCACAGCTGGCAGAATACCTTGATATCGCTGATGAACTTGGACTTTCTGCTTTAACAGAATGCCACGATGAAGCGGAAATAGAGGCTGCCATAGGCCTCGGAGCCCGTCTTATAGGTGTAAATAACAGAAATTTGAAAAATTTTTCGGTTGACCCCTTGAATGCTTTGTCTTTGCGTGATAAAGTACCGAACGGTATTCTTTTCGTGTCCGAAAGCGGAATTTCCGAAAGATCACAGGTAAAAACACTTGAAGATGCAGGTGTAAACGCTGTTCTTGTCGGAGAAACGCTCATGAGGAGCGAAAACAAAAGACAGTGTTTGAGACAGTTAAGAGGTTTGTAAGCAGCTATGAAGATCAAGATCTGCGGACTGAGAACTCCCGG
>JAGCRJ010000258.1 GCA_017964745.1 Lachnospiraceae bacterium | reverse complement strand
CGAGGTCCATGATGAGCATGGGAGCTTCGTACTTTGCGATGGCTGCGACCGCACCTACGACAAGGTCCGCACCGAGCTCGGCGGGATCGCCGACCGCGATGTTGAGTCCGCTCTTAAGTCCGGGGCCTACGATCAGTGCCTTATGTCCGGTCAGAAGTTCAATGACCTCCTTGAGGATATTGTTGAGGGGAGGAACAACGGAAGAAATGATACCGCCGTCGATCCTGGTCAGATCTATGCCCCTGATCTCAAGGATGTTCTTGACAAGGACCGCATATTCAACCTGGGTCTTGCCGGGATCGGTGGCAAATCTGGTGAGGAAGTATGTCTTTTCTTCGTCGATGACGCCCATGACGATATTGGTATTTCCGACATCAAATGCAAGTATCATATCTTTCTCCTTTCATTAAAGCAAAAACAGGCAAAGCCCGTAGGCTCCGCCTGTTTATATCATTCTGCCTTCTTTTCAGCTGCTCCGGCTCCGCTCTTTTTGCCGATTCCGATGAGCTGCACAATGGTGGTGCTCATTGCAAGATTGATGATGAGCTCGATGACAAAGTTCATTCCTACGAGTCCGAAGATCATGAATCTTCCCGCACTCGCATATCCTGCGGCTGCTGCCCACTCATTGATGGTATCCATAAAGAACAATGCACATCCTACAAGGAAAAGTCCGGTATTGGTAACGGGAGCCGCAACACCTGCAAGGAGAACAGCGATAAGCTTATTCTTCTTGGCAAGAGCCTTGTAGATAAGTCCTGCAACGATTCCGGCCATGGTACCCTTGAGCATAACGGTGATGATGGTTCCGGGAACGCTTACCGCCATGAAAAGAGCTGTGTCGGTAAACATTACGACAAGGCTGAATACGAATCCGAGCCAGGCGCCTGCGAATACTCCGTAAAGAGCCGCACCGACGATGATGGGTACAAGTACGAGGGTGATCCTGAAGATACCCACGGGAATGCTGAGCGAAAGCGCCTGAAGAACGACGACGATAGCTGTGAGCAATCCGAGTCCTACGATAGTCTGTGTCTTGTTATTGATATTCATTTTTCACTCCTTTGCTGCCGCTCCTCGATTCCGTTGCTCAGACGACATTCGTTCATGTCGCGAAAGCTTTTTGCGGGATACGGCGCAACCCGATGCACTATTACATCCAAGCGAATTATATCATACGCGGGGCTTTTGTCTTGTTCTTTTTTTCATACATAAAGAGAGCCTGCAGAGGATTTCTCCGGCGTACTTTTCATGTCTGTACGGGTTCTTCGGAGCGCATAATCCCGGCCTCCGGCACTTCCCGCTTTGCCTGACCGTATCAGTACGGACAGCGAAGCTCCGCAACGATCATCGCGTTCTTCCTGTCGACCAGCCTGAACATCAGAGTATGTGAGGAAGGGTCGACAATGAAATCATCCGGGAAGTATCCCATGTCGAACAGAAAGTTCTTGATCTGCTTATCGATCTTGTAATCCTCGGAGGGAATGACAACCTTGAGGCCGTACTCCTTTGTTCCCGAAACAAGCGAAAGGAATCCTTCGACATCTCCGTTTCCTATACAGCCCAGTATCTCCGCCGATCTTGTGAGCAGATACGTATCGTATGCATCGTCCCACTGTCTACGCAGCTTATCGCTGACTTCGCCGAAGGAATAATTAGCGACAAGGTACTCTCCTATCTCGTGTGTGAGCTTTCTGCTTCCGGAAGGATTCAGATGAGTCGAATCCGCATAATCGGTCCTGTTGTTCAGGAAGGTATCGTCCCTGCAAAAGTTCAGGAACGGAACACCCTTTTCCTCAAAATACGCCTCAAAGGAATTGATCGCGGGATAATAGTATGACTGATATCTCATTCCGGGTGCGGGAGCGCATGTAAACACGACATCTATGTCATTTTCCCTGCACAGGTCGATCACATCACCGATATGAAGCATATCGGGATTAAACGCATCCCTTGAAAGAGCTTCATCCCCTCCCCATTCGGCATAGGGCTGTCCTTCGTGAACGACGCGGTCCTCTCCTCCCATGAATGCATTTGCCGTTACATAGATATCCGCTTCTCCGAGTGAGCTCCATCTGTTGTGATAGATCGCAAGCGGGAAGAGATATTCATTAAGGTCATAGCCGTCGGTCAGTTCATTCACCGCACGGATCTTGAGCACGCTGAGCGGCATATGATCAAGCGATTTGTGGAGATATGCCTGCAGTCCCTTATCGGATTCCGGTGTTATGACATTTATGCTGAAAAGCGAGATGTCGAAAAAGACCACCTTGGGAGGATGATACTTGATCGCATTCTGCAGCTGCCAATAAGATGCGATGACATTCTCGTTATGCTGCGCCATATTGTATGAGCGTATGCCGTACTCTTCCCATAACTGCAGAGGAACAACGCCGTCGATGACACGGCTCGATCCGAAAAAGAGCACGTCAAAGTCTTCCTTTTCCGAATAGAACCTGTCGTACTTCGAGCAGTTCTCCTTGTCACGAAGCAACCGGTCCACGGCAACGGTGGATGTTAAGAGAAGTGCTATGAACAAAACCCATGATACGATTGTTTTTAAAATCCTGTTCTTCATTTCTAAAACCTGAAATATATAAATGCGGCGGCATCATACTCCGTTCCCCAGATACCGAAGACAAGTATCGCTTCGATCAGCAGAACGGGGAATAAAACCCTGAACCACAGATTCTGTTTTTCCAGCCACGCCCTTACGTGGATACCGTTCTCGTGAAGTATATCCACGAAAAGAAGAACGCCTATGGAGATGAGCATGAACCAGAAATTTCTCTGGTCGAGTCCGAGCGTATAAAGACTTCCGTCGGTCAGGATACCGATGTTGCGGACGGTGATCATCTGCTTAAGAATTTCGATCGCTTTATCTGTTCCCTGTGCACGGAAGAATATCCATGAAAAGTCCACAAGAAGGAATGTGACTATGCTTCCGAGTATCCTGTTTGAAAGGACATCGCTCTTCCAGCCGATCACCTTTTCAATCCTTTCACGTACTCCTTTGAACAGACCGGAGAAAACAAGATACAGACCGTTTATCCCGCCCCAGACAACATAGTTCCACATCGCACCGTGCCACAGTCCGCTGAGCAGGAAGACGAAGAGCATATTGAAGGAGCTTCTTATCTTTCCTTTTCTGTTTCCGCCGAGAGGAATATAAACATAATCCCTGAACCATCCGGTAAGGGATATATGCCATCTTCTCCAGAAATCCCTGACGGATGCCGCAAGGTAGGGCTGACGGAAGTTCTCGGTAAGCGTAAAGCCCATCACGGATGCCGCTCCGACAGCGATCGTCGAATAGCCCGCAAAGTCGCAATAGATCTGCACTCCGAAGAGCATTGATGCTATCGCAAGATACCATCCGCCGTATGTCTCATAATTTCCGTAGACCGAATCGACAAATATCGCTACACGGTCCGAGATCACCATCTTAAGGAAAAATCCCCAGAGCATGAGAAGAAGTCCGTTCTTTACCCTGTCCGCATCAAAGGAATGCTTTTCGTCGAACTGGTGCAAAAGCTTTCCCGCGCGTTCGATGGGGCCCGCAACAAGCTGGGGGAAGAAGGAAACGAATGCGGCATATTTCAGCACATTCTTTTCCGGCCCAAGGTCACCGCGGTAAACATCAATGATGTATCCCGCAGCCTGGAATACATAGAAGGAAATTCCGACAGGAAGAACAAGACTGTACGCGGGTATTTGAATTTCCGCATGCAGCGCAGATAAAGCCAGATTGATATTGTTTATGAAAAATCCGAGGTATTTATACAGGAACAGAATACCGAAGATAAGAAGCAGGGAAAGGACAAGAAGCGCCTTCCTGCTTTTTTTCTTCTCTGTACGTCCCAGGAGAATACCGCAGCCATACGTCACAAGCGTGCATCCCGCAAGCAGCAGGGCATACCTCGCATCCCAATTCATATAGAAATAGTAGCTTGCGATAAGAAGCCAGATATATCTGAACCTATGAGGGATCACGAAATACAAAAGCGTGACGACAGGAAAAAATATAATAAAAGAGATCGAATTAAAAAGCACGACAAAAACCTTTCTCCCCACCCCAAAAGTATAGGGACCGGACAAAGGGCTTTTCCGGTCCCGACATCTTCTAAGGTATTATACATCAATTATCTTTGCCACGCCTTAAGACTTTCTTAAGATTCTCACTCTCCCGCTTTTGCGGATATGATCCAGGGTGCGGGCTGTGACTCGAAGAGATTCTTGGAATTGAGCTTCGAAACTGAGATCTGGATGATGTTCACTTCGTTCATTCCGAATCTCGAGAGGATATCCCTCATTGAAGCTGCAACCCTGAAATCGAGTGTATAGATAACGAATTCCATATTGGGATTGATCTGTGTGAGATATGAGATCTCCTGCTCCATGCTCGCACTTGCGACAAGCATCGTGCAGTCGGGAACGGGAAGATCCTTCATGGTCTTCGCATCGACATGATCGACTATGGAGATATTCTTAAGTCCGAACTTTCCCACATTCTCCTCAAGGGTCTCACGGTCGCTCTCCTTGTACTCAACTGCGATAACGGATCCCTCTCCGCAGAGCATTGCGGTCTCAACGGCGATGGATTCACCGGAGATGACACAGTAGTTCTTATTTTCAGCAACCTGCATCTTGGAAAGGATGACGGAACGGATCTCGCTTCCGACATACTTGACGGAGCCGGTCGCAAAATTCTTGTTGTCCATTCCGAACTTGATGACGGAACGTGCATTGGGATTGAGGACGATCATTCCGGCACTCGCATTGATGCCGCGGTCGATCATATCGGCAACGAGTTTTCTCTTGATCTCACCGACAGGCTCGGAGCCTTCGTTATAGATGACCTCGCACTCGCCGAGTCCGACGCTCCACATGCGGTAGAAGATGTCCTGGTCTCCCGCCTCGGTAAATACGAGAGTGCAGCGGTGTGCTTCGACGGTGGGGATCAGGTTCTTGTTCTTTCTGGTGATATCGAGGATCTTGACATGCTCGAGATCGATATCGGTATTTGCCGAAAAGTACTGGAGCCAGCTGATTATGTGGTCATTACTGAAAAGTTGTTTTGACATATCCGCCTCCTTACTTACACTTGGAAAGGAGATCTTCCCACTTTTTGTCTACATACTTCTGTGCAGCTTCGAGAGTCCATTCGTTGCCCTGCTTAAAGCAGTGGGCGAATCTGGTCTGAAGCTTCATGAAATCCTCAACAGGGAGTTTCTTTTTGGGTTCATATGTAAGTCTGTATTCACCGTCAACAACCTCATAGAGAGGCCATACACAGGTATCGATGGCTGCCTTGCAGATGGTGATCAGGTCCTCCTGGGGATATCCCCATCCCCTGGGGCAGGGAGTAAGGACATTAACGAAAGTAGGTCCCTCGGTGTAGATCGCACGATGAGCCTTCTCGCTGAAATCCTTCAGGTTTCCGAAGAGAGTGGTCTGTGCGGCATAACGTACACCGTGAGCCACAACTATCTGGGTAAGATCCTTCTGATCCTGCTTCTTACCTACAGATTCAACGCCGGAAGGGGTTGTGGTCGCCGCAGCAAATCTCGGAGTTGCGGAAGATCTCTGCGTTCCGGTGTTCATATATGCATTGTTGTCATAGCAGAAATATGTAAAGTCATGTCCTCTTTCGAGAGCTCCGGAAAGAGACTGGAAACCGATATCGTAGGTTCCTCCGTCACCGCCGATGACAAGGATCTTGTAATTGGTATCGGGATTTATCTTGCCCTTTCTCTTCATGACTTCGACCGCAGCGCATACACCCGATGCGGTTGATGAAGCATTTTCAAATGCAGTGTGTATATACGAATCATCCCATGCGGTGTATGGATACTGGAAGGATGAAACCTCAAGGCATCCGGTCGCATTGCATATGACAGCCTTGTCATTTTCATCCACGGCACGCATCATCGCACGGCAGACGATTCCCGCTCCGCATCCGGCACAGAGTCTGTGTCCGGGATTGAAGCGTTCTTTTTTATTCATTTCCTCTTTAAGATTATATGCCATTTCGCTTACCTCTCACGCTGTCCCATATGTGTATAGATCTCGCCGGTCTCACCGGTTTCGGCGATATTTGCAAGTCTGTCGAAAACAGTCTTGGCCGAATCAACGGTGAAATCCCTTCCGCCGAGTCCGAACACAATATCAACCATAAGAGGTCTGTTCTTCATGTTGTAACAAGCGCCGCAGGTTTCGGCATATAAAGGGCCGCCGCATGCGGAGAAGCCTTCGCTCTTGTCCATTACCGCAACCGCCTTGCAGTTTGCGATGGCTTTAGCGATCTCTTCACCCGGGAAGGGCCTGAATACTCTTACCTTGACAAGGCCCGCTTTAACTCCGTTCTTTCTCAGCATATCGACACAGGCTTTTGCGGTACCCGCACTCGATCCCATGATGACCATGGCGATCTCTGCATCTTCCATCTTGTACTCTTCAATGAGTCCGTACTTTCTTCCGAAGGTCTTCTCGAAATCAGCTGCGACATCAAGGATGACCTTCTTGGCATTCATCATCGCATGAGCCTGTGCAACCCTTGCTTCCATGTAGTAAGCGCTGATTCCGTAAGGGCCTACCGCAAGAGGGTTCTCCTCCTTGAGAAGATAGTTCTCCGGATGGTATTCTCCGACGAAATTCTTAACGGTCTCGTCCTCTTCAAGCTCGATATTCTCGATAGCGTGCGAAGTGATGAATCCGTCCTCACAGATCATGAGCGGAAGTCTTACATCGGGATGCTCCGCGATACGGTGTGCCTGAAGATAGTTATCATATACTTCCTGGTTGTTCTCGGCATAGATCTGGATAAATCCTGAATCACGCTCTGCCATCGAATCGGAGTAATCGTGATTGATGTTGATGGGGCCGGTAAGTGCACGGCATGCGACCGCAAGAACAACGGGAAGTCTTGAGGATGCGGCAACATAAAGGACTTCGTTCATGAATGAAAGTCCTGCGGATGAGGTCGCGGTAACGGCTCTGCAGCCCGCAGCTTCCGCACCGAGGCATGCGGAAAGTGAGGAATGCTCACTCTCAACACAGATAAATTCGGTATCGACCTTGCCGTCCGCAACATACTGTGCGAAATACTGGGGGATCTCGGTCGAAGGTGTTATGGGGAACATTGCGAATACATCGGGATTGATCTGTCTCATCGCAGTGGCGATCGCTTCGTTTCCCGAAAGTCTTTCTCTGATACTCATCAGCCTTCCTCCTTCCAACGGATTGCCTGGAAGGGACAAGCCTTTATGCAGATACCGCATCCCTTGCAGTGTTCGTAATCAAATTCATCTCTTTTTCCGTCAGCAACGGGTATCGAGGCATCGGGGCAGAAAGGTGCGCAGAGAAGGCACTGCTTGCACTTTTCCTTTATCCACTCCGGAGTCTTGGATCTCCATTCACCCGTTTTGGTAAGCCTGCTTGTGCCGGCTTCATAGATCTCACAGCCGATGGTAACATCCTGCCATGCTATATGTTCATTTATCTCTTCTGCTTTTAATCCCATCTTCAACCTCTCACTTCCTTCATAGCAGCTCTCAGACACTGGAGATTTCCTTCAACGAGCTGGGGCTTCTTGGCAAATTTATGTCTGTAGGAGCTTTCCATATCCTTGAGGAACTGTTCCTTGTCAACACATCCGCTCACTTCGACAACCGCTGCGAGCATCGGTGTGTTGGGGAAGTATTTTCCGAGATATGCGATGGAGATCGCTCTTGCATCTATCGTACATACCCTTCCGGCGTATCCCTTAAGCAGGGGTTTGAATTCTTCGGGGTCCTTGGAAGAGTTGATTATAATGGCACCTTTTTCCGAAAGTCCCGCGGTAACATCCACGCTCTCGAGAAGCGTCTCATCAACGACCGCAACATAGTCGGGATCGTAGATATTAGAGTGGATGGGGCATCTTTCATCGGAGATCCTGTTGTATGCCGTAATGGGCGCACCGGATCTTTCGGGGCCGTACTCGGGGAAGGACTGTACGTACTTACCCGACATAAATGCCGCATCGGCGAGAAGCTGGCTTGCGGTCTTCGCACCCTGACCGCCTCTTCCGTGCCATCTGATTTCAATCATGTCTTCCATATCGTTTCTCCATAAATCTTTATTTCACGGTCTCATACAGAAACCAATTACTATGATATTAAGCTTCTTCCTCGGGCTTATCCGCAGGGGCTTTTGCGGATGCATATTCCGAATAGCTCTTTCCGGTGTACTTCTTGAAGCATCTGCCGAAATAGTTGGGATCGGGGATACCGACCTTGGCCGATACGGCGAACATCTTGGCATCGGGAGAAGCAAGCTTCATTGCATTTTCCATACGGCACTCGGTGAGGTACTGCGCAAATCCCTTACCCGTCTCAGTCTTGAACTTTCGGCTGAGATAGGATGAACTGAAGCCGAATGCCTGGGCAACAGATGTAAGGTTCAGGGTAGAGTCCGTATAATTTTCCTGAATGTACTTCATAACGGAATCCGTCGCTGACATCTGACCGGACTCATTTTCATTATCATCACGGTAGAAGGATACTCTCTCATCAAGCTTGATCTTGACTTTACCGAGCACCTCATTGACCTCGGATCTGACCATGGGCTTGAGCATATATTCGAATATCGGAAGGCTTACACACTTTCTCGCATATTCGAATTTATCGAACGCGGTCATGATGACTATTATAAGATCCGGATATCTCTTGGAAGCGATCTCCGAAAATTCTATACCGTCCATGAATGGCATGGAAATATCAACGAAAGCAAGATCGGGTTTGATATCATCAATGATGTTGATCGCCTCGATCCCGCTGGCCGCCTCTCCGACAACGGTCATGTCGAAGTTTTCCCACGATATGGAATTTCTCATAAGCTTTCTGGCAGAAGCTTCATCGTCAATTATCATAACATTGTACATTTATGATACCTCCCTGCGTCTGACCGCCGGAATAAGCAGTTCTATCTTCGTGAATTCGCCATCTTCGCTTTCTATCTTAACTACATCATCTATATGTGAGTAGTAACGTACTCTTTCTATGGTTCCCCAGAGTCCGAAGCTGTCTTCGACTCCCGAGGTTATCTTCTTCTTGCCGGACATGATCTCCTGTGCGGTCTCATAGCTCATTCCGACACCCGTGTCATAAACAGAAAGATGCAGAATGCCGTCCACGATGTGTGCGGAGATCTTGATGACACCGGGTTCTCCTTTCTGCCTGATTCCGTGATAAATACTGTTCTCAACGAGGGGCTGAAGAATAAGCTTGGGAACGATGCAGTCGCCGGCTTCTTCATCGACGTCATACTCATCCTCAAGGATATCACCGTATCTGAGCTTCTGGAGAGACAGATAGTCTCTTACTATCGCCACTTCCCTTTCGAGAGTTATCTCCCTGTCACCCTTGCTCAGGAAGTTCCTGTAGAATCTTCCGAGAGTTTCAAGTGCCGAGCTGACATCCTCGGAACCGCTCTCAAGTGCAAGGGCACTTATGGTTCCGATCGAATTATATAAAAAGTGAGGCTTTATCTGCTCCTGGAGCACTCTCATCTCGGCTCTCTGGACAGACTGTTCCTTACTGAGGAGTTCTTCTATAAGATGCTTGATTCGCGTGACCATGGAGTTATACGAATCAACGAGCAATCCGATCTCATTCCTGGGAAGCTTATCTTCGATGGGAACAAGCTCTTCGGCATTTCGTTCGCTTTCCATTGCCCTGGAGAGTTTGAAGATCGGTCGTGTTATATTGAGGGTTATATATCTTCCGATGACAGTCAGGGAGATCACGATGACGGCCATAAGGAATATGAAGATCCTCATGGTATCTCCGGGGATCGCGGTACCTTCCATGTGGTCTATGCTCAGTATTACAAGCGGAGTTCCCTTTATTCCCATTCCGGAAACCATGATGCGCTCATCGCCCTCTTCACGTATCTGATGAGCACCGTCATATGAAGCCAGGGAGATATTGTAGTATTTTACTATTTCCCTGTTACCGGTCACATAATTACCGGTTCTGCTGAGGATGCAGATATTGTCATCCGGATATGCCATAAGGTCCTGATCGAGGACGCTTTTGGAGATCATCATCATCATATATCCGGAAAGCTGCTGATTGTTAATATCATAAATAGCGCGCTCAATGGAGACAAACGGTTGATTGTTTATCTTCATTAGCGCGCCATTACCGTTAACATATTGTGCGGGTCTTCCCTCAAGGCTGAGAACCCTTACGGGCCAGCGATCCTGAGAAAAGATCGTATCGTTAAGCGTATATACTTTGGGCTTTGTACATGTATAAATACCGTCCTTACGGAAGATATATACTGAGTCCACGCCCGTAGTAACATTCAGGATTGCCTGAATGCCGTACTTTGCGTCATTGGCCTGATCGGGACCTACTTCTCCCGAAGATGTCCTTAAAAAACGCATTACATCATCATCCATAATGATGAGTCTGGAAAGCTCCAGATAACTCTCAAAGGATGAACTGACCCTTCCGGATAATCCGAGGAGTCTGATCTCTGCCTCTCTGACCGCAGAATCCTGTTCCTCCTTCCTTATGATGAGGAAGGTGGAAACGATAAATGCCACGGTCATAACCGCAACTACGATAAAGAGCATAAAACGTAGTCTTCTTGACAGCGATCCTCTCCGCATTGAACAATACCGCCTTTAAATCAACCTTTGACGGCACCGACAACGAAGCTTTCCTGAATTCTCTTACTCATGAAGATGTATACAAGAAGCATAGGGAAGGTAGCAATAACAAGTGCGGCACCTATAGGACCCCACTCAGTGGTATACTGTCCGGACAGAGCCTGGATACCAACGGGGAGTGTCTTGAACTTGGAATCACTTATGAATACGTTAGCAAACATCAGCTCGTTCCAGCACTGAAGGAATGTGTAGATAGCGATGGTTGCAAGCGCAGGCTTCATAAGAGGGATGATTACGACACCGAAAGTCTTCCAGGGTCCGCATCCGTCGATACGTGCAGCTTCATCAAGTTCCTTCGGGATCTCTACCATGAAACCGGTACAGATCAGGATTCCCATTGCTAGCGAGAATGCCGCATAGGGGAAGATAAGAGAGAAATGTGAATTGAGCATGTGCAGATCTCTCAGGGTGATGAATACGGGTACGATCGAAGCGTGGATGGGGATGGTAAGACCAAGCATGAAGAACGCATTGGTCTGTGCGCTTCCCTTCCATACGAGACGGGTGATGGCGTAGGTAGCCATCATGGAAGCAATGATTACAAGCGCAATGGCACTTGCGGAAACTATTACAGAGTTAACAAAATATCTGGGCATGTTTCCGGTATTCCATGCTGATGCATAGTTGGACCATCTCCACTCCCAGGGAAGTCCGATAAGGTTCTTACCGAAGATCTCTTCATTGGTCTTGAGTGAGAATGTGAACATCCAATAAACCGGGAAAAGGTTTATCAGAGCCCAGATCACCAGGAGAATATAGATTCCCAGTGTTCTGATACCAAATTTTTGTACCGAATGATCGGAACTGTTATTATTATTGATCGCCATGTCAGTCGTTCTCCTTAAATGCTCTGGAAATAAGCAATGCAAACGCGAAGCAGAGGATGATCATCATCACTGCGATGGTTGAACCCATTCCGTAACGGTTACGCTGGAAGAGCATCTCGATCATGACAGTCGAAGGAACTTCGGTAGCATGAAGAGGTCCGCCGTTGGTAAGGACGTAGATAAGGTCGAAGGATTTGAGTGATCCGGTTACCGCGAAGATAACGCTGACCTTGATGATGGGCTTGATCGAAGGGATAACGATGTACTTGTTAACCTGTCTCTCAGTTGCACCGTCGATACGAGCTGCTTCACGGAGTTCGGGCGAAACGCCTTTAACACCCGCATACATCAGCAGCATGTGATAACCGACATATTGCCACAAGGTGGGGATGAAAACAGAAACAAGTGCTGTCTTAACATCACCGAGCCAGATCCTGGTAAGGCTGTTAAGTCCGAGTCCATTGAGTGCGGAATTAAGAAGACCGTAATCAGGATTGTAGATCTTCAGCCATAACTGACCGATAACAACGGTGGAGATCAGTACGGGCATGAAGTAGATTGAAAGGAAAGGTCTCTCACCCTTGATTCCGCGTCCGAGAACGAGCGCAAGTCCAAGGGATAAGGGGAGCTGTATGAAAACCGAGAAAGCTGCCAGAACACAGGCATTACGAAGTGCCTTTAAGAATCCGATAGCTTTACTGGTGAATAACTCTTTGTAATTGGCAAGGCCTATGAACTCCATAGCGCCCATGCCGTTCCAGTTAAAAAAGCTGTAGTACAGCGACTTGATAATAGGGGCAATAAGTATTCCGATGAACAGCGCAAGTGCAGGCAGCAGGAACAGGAATACATTGATATAATTAACGATTGCTTTCTTTTTCATTGGCGTAAACGCCTCCCGGTAGTATTGCAGATTCGCTGGAAAATAACAAAGTACTTGCGTGTAACCGATGCCCCTTTCGGAGCACGGCCACACGCGAGTACGGGTAAAACTTAGATATGATTATCTGATGTCGTTAGCAAGACCCTTGATGAAGTCAGTGCCGTTAACCTGGCATCCGTAAACCTGATCTACATATGAGAGATAGGTGTTAGCGTCGTCAGCGTTCATAGCGGTATCACCAAAGAGAACGTATCCGGTAGCGTTTCCGCAGATCTCTGCAACAGACTGGGTAAGAGCGTTTACAGAAGAGGTATCTCCGTAAGGAGTCCAAGCGGGAAGTCCGCATCCATCAAGATATCCATAGTGGCAGATAAGCTTTCCAAGCTCGAAGGTGTAAGCAGCAGCAACTTCAGGATGCTCAGAAGATGCAGCAACTGCAAGGGTATCGGAAGGTCCGCCGATGAGCATTCCGAGCTTAGCCTTGTCAGCGTTGATTACGGGGAACTCAGCAACCTTTACCTTGGGGAAGAATGCTTCGTTGTTAGCGAAGTCAGCGCAGTTCCAGGTTCCGTTCATGTAGAATGCATACTTGCCGTCCATGAAGTTAGCCTTAACTTCGTCGTTTGAAAGAGCGATTCCGTTAGGATCGAAGTATCCGTTGTTTACGAGCATCTGGAAGGTATCAACTGCAGCGCCTACATCAGCGTTGTCCCAAGTTGCTCTTCCAAGGAAGATGTCGTTGAGGGTGTCAGAACCAACTGACTTCTCGATTACGGACTCAAGATACTCGGTTACACACCAAGTCTCTTTTCCTGCACATCCGAAGGGGATGATGCCTGCAGCCTTGAGGGCGTCGCAGCACTCGATGAACTCATCATAGGTGCCGGGAACGTCATCGTAGCCAACCTGCTTGAGGAGATCCATGTTAGCGAAGAGACCAACGATGTTCATGGTAAGAGGAACACCGTAGTGCTTTCCGTTGTAGGTGGAGTTTCCAAGCATTGCCTCAGGAAGCTCATCCTTCCAGTTAGCATACTCATCATCAAGGCAGTAAACCTTGCCAGCCTCTACGAAGTCCTGAAGGAAAGCGCATGACCAGGTGAAGAAGATGTCGGGCATCTCGTTAGCCTGAACTGCAGCCTTGATCTTGGTCTTGTAAGACTGATTCTCGAAAGCTTCCCAATTAAGAGTGATGTTGGGATACTTCTCTGCCATGTCAGCGAT
>JAGCRJ010000257.1 GCA_017964745.1 Lachnospiraceae bacterium | reverse complement strand
GATGTATGCTGAACCGCCGCCTGCGATGATACCCTCTTCAACAGCTGCTCTGGTAGCTGCGAGAGCATCTTCCATACGGAGCTTTGCTTCCTTCATCTCGGTCTCGGTAGCCGCACCTACTCTGATGACTGCTACGCCGCCTGCAAGCGTTGCAAGTCTCTCCTGAAGCTTCTCTCTGTCGAAATCGGAAGTGGTCTCTTCGATCTGCTTCTTGATCTGACCGATACGAGCCTGGATGTCCTTCTTCTTGCCTTCGCCGTCAACGATGACGGTATCATCCTTGCGGACCTTAACGCTCTTTGCACGGCCGAGCATATCAACGGTAGCGTCCTTGAGCTCAAGGCCTACTTCGGAAGAAACAACGGTACCGCCGGTGAGGATAGCGATATCCTCGAGCATAGCCTTTCTTCTGTCGCCGTAGCCGGGAGCCTTGACTGCTACTACATTGAAGGTTCCGCGGAGCTTGTTGACGATAAGGGTGGTAAGAGCTTCGCCCTCGACATCCTCTGCGATGATGAGGAGCTTGCTTCCGGACTGAACGATCTGCTCAAGAAGAGGAAGGATCTCCTGGATGTTTGAGATCTTCTTGTCGGTGATAAGGATAAGGGGATTATCGAGAACTGCCTCCATCTTATCCATATCGGTAGCCATGTATGCGGAGATGTATCCGCGATCGAACTGCATACCGTCAACGGTATCGAGCTCGGTAGCCATGGTCTTGGACTCCTCGATGGTGATAACGCCGTCGCCGGAAACCTTCTCCATAGCGTCTGCTACCATCTGGCCTACCTCGTCATCTCCTGCGGAGATAGCAGCGACACGGGCGATGTGCTCCTTGCCGTTGAGCTTCTGGCTCATTTCCTTGATAGCTGCCACAGCAACTTCGGTAGCCTTCTTCATTCCTTTTCTGAGGATGATGGGGTTAGCGCCTGCTGCGAGGTTCTTCATTCCTTCGTTGACCATTGCCTGAGCAAGTACGGTAGCGGTTGTGGTTCCGTCTCCGGCAACATCATTGGTCTTGGTAGCGACTTCCTTAACGAGCTGTGCGCCCATGTTCTCGAAGCCGTCTTCAAGCTCGATCTCCTTAGCGATGGTAACACCGTCATTGGTGATGAGAGGTGCACCGTAGCTCTTGTCGAGCACTACATTTCTTCCCTTAGGTCCGAGTGTTACACGGACGGTATCTGCAAGGCTGTTTACACCCTTCTCGAGTGCCTGGCGTGCCTCTGCGCCGTATTTGATCTCTTTAGCCATTTAAAATGCGCCTCCCTTATTTAACGATTGCGAGGATATCGCTCTGCTTTACAACAATGTATTCTTCGTCGTCATCAAGCTTGACTTCGGTTCCCGCATACTTCTGATAGATGACCCTGTCACCCTTCTTAACTTCCATCTTGACTTCCTTACCGTCGGAAGTGATGCCGGGGCCTACAGCTACAACATCAGCCTGTGAGGGCTTCTCTTTGCCTGCAGCGCCTGCAAGAATGATTCCCGACTTGGTGGTCTCTTCGGCTGCAACAGCCTTAAGGACTACTCTGTCACCCAAAGGTACTAACTTCATATTATTGCCTCCTTTTTACGCATAGATCGCGTTCTTTACTTTTCTTTGTTAGCACTCTTTTGATTTGAGTGCTAATCGACATTACATATATTAGTCTTATGCCTGTGGAAATGCAAGCAAAAAAGACAAAAATCCCAAAAAATTTAGAAAAATCTTACTCTCCGAAGAAAGCTTCGCTGCTTACCCTTTTTAATTCCCTTACCCCGAAATATTCGGCCATTATACGGTTTTCCTCCTCGCCGGGATCCTCGGATATATCCTTATTGATAAGGAACCAGGGTTTGTATGCATATTCGGGCACTTCGACCGATCCGTGATCCGACTCTTCGATGATCCTTACCCTTTCGAGGAATTCCTGATGAAAAGCATAGGCCTCACCGGTATGTACATAATAGTATGCGCCGAAGGACGAGACCGCACCGATCTTATCAACGGTAAAATGAAATGCCGCAAGCAGCATTACGAACACTGCCAGATAATACAGAACATAATGTTTCACTCCGGCCTCAAAAACCCTTCCAAGCTTTTCTCCCGCCTTCGAATGGGTCAGGTATCCGAGCCAGTAGATCTCATTTGCAAAAAGAAGGATCTGGAAGGTAAAGCTCACCGCGATCCAGGTTCTGGAAAGACCGGCATTACCCATGGAGTAAAAGCTCGAAGTATAACCCGTGCAGTAAAAGCCGTAGGAAAGCAGGGTAAAGAGCCAGGGATGGCGGAAACTATGATCCGTCTTTTTCACGATCATAAGGATCACGGGGACGGCAAGGATCATAAGAAGAATGACAAAGGGACCGCTGAACTTCCACAGGTTCTCCGCTCCCGCCTTAAAAGAATACAGAACGGACTTTATCGCACCGTATCCCTGATAAGCTGCCTGACGATGGGCATTGCCGGGTGCGGTAAGACTCAGCCGAAGACCCAGAGCATATATTATCAGTCCGGGGACGAACCAGACTACCTTCTTTGACTTATTCAGTCCGAGAAGCAGCATAAATCCCGCAAGAAGAAGAATTCCCTGAATGCATGTAACGAAATTCGCACCCGCGCATGCAAAGGAAAGAAATGCGAGCGCAAGGCATCCGATAAGACCCGTCCATATCTTCTTTGAACGGGAAAGAAGAACCATAACGGCAACCATGACAAACATCACGCTGTGCATGAACACATAATGTACTCCGCTGTTATACCAGTAAAAGCCCTGCTGTGCGGTCTAGATGCACTCGGTGAGGGTAAGCGTAACTATAACGGCAAGGACGATACTGTCGGAGGTCTCAGCCTTCAGATAATGCTTTGTCAGGACCACTGACATGAAAAAGACGGATACTGCAAGGGATGTGATCAGAAGAACGGGGCCAAGGAAATAATGCTCATACCCCAGAGCACCTGGCATCTGAGCCATCATGAATATGGAAGAATAGGTTCCCTGCCACGAATAGTGAAAGCCGAGCGCGGTCTCATATCCCACGGTCAGGATGGTGCGAAGGCCGTAGCCGTATCTTTGTGCCTTCCACATATTCAGGCCGTAGCTGAAGTCGTCATACCTGGGAATGGTATAAAGAGCCAGCCTGTAAAGCGGGATGAGCGCGATAACAAGCGCAAGCAGTGCACATATGGCGAATATTTTTTTGGAAAAAGAAATACCGAGTATCTTACGCATTTTCACCGTCGCAAAAAAATACTCCGACCCCACGTTTAAGTGGAATCGGAGTTCGTATTACAGTTTGATCTCGAGATATCCCACGAGCTTTGTCATATCGTATTCTTCCATGATACCGAGGTTGGGATCATAGTATTTTCCGTCAAAGTAAAGAAGATAATGGCTGAAGCGTCCCATCTTCTCCATAAGGATCGCACACTTCGGAAGAACTACCTTCTCTCCCTCCGCGGGATAAACGAGGACATTGCTGTGATCTATTCCGTAGTAATTGAGCGCGGAGATGAGCCTTCCCATGGTTCCCTGCCACTCGCGGCAGTCCATGACGGTAATGACATCCGCAATGGTCACACCTGCGAGCATTGCGATACATGCCTGTCCGCAGAGTCCGTCACCGGGCTGTATTATAAGATCGATCGAATCGATCTTCCTTACGGGATTATCAACGCTGTAAGGCGAGTTCTGATCCATTCTGATCAGTGTATCGGTTATGTGGAGCAGGGACTTGTGATTAACGTTCATATCAAGATC
>JAGCRJ010000256.1 GCA_017964745.1 Lachnospiraceae bacterium | reverse complement strand
TCGTGAAGTCTCTTGGACTGGATATCGAAGATCGAATCGACATTCAGCTCTATTCCTTCTTTTTCTTTAACGAAATCGGCAAGCTGCTGCTTCTTGATCTTCTTGATACTCTCGATCCTGCCCAGCACCTTGTCATTGTCTTTGAACTCAAGGAGCTTTTCAAGATCTTCGGCATTCTTCGTATATCCGTCACCGATGGTCTCACTGAGAAATGCGGAGAGTTCGTGGTTACAGGAGATAAGCCATCTTCTGAATGTGATGCCGTTGGTCTTGTTGTTGAACTTCTCAGGGTAGATCCTGTAGAAGCAGTTGAGCTCGGTCTCCTTGAGAATATCCGTGTGGATTGCAGCAACACCGTTGATAGAATGTCCGTAGTGGATATCGATATGAGCCATATGGACTCTGTTATCGTTATCGATTATGGCCACCCTGGGATCGTCATACTTATCCTTCGCCCTCTTATCGAGCTCCTTTATATAAGGAACCAGATGGGGCACAACTTCCTCGAGGTAATCCATGGGCCAGGTCTCGAGTGCCTCGGCAAGTATGGTGTGATTGGTATACGCACAGGTAGCGGTAACTTCCCTGATGGCTTCGTCCATTCCGAAGTGCTCTTCCTCGACCATTATCCTGATGAGCTCAGGAATCACAAGAGTCGGGTGGGTATCGTTAATCTGGACGGCAGCATGCTTTGAAAGCTCGGTGAGCTCATACTTTTTGTCCTTCATATCCTTAAGGATGAGCCTTGCCGCATTTGCGCACATAAAGTATTCCTGATAGATCCTGAGGAGGTTGCCGTCCTTGTCGGAATCATCCGGATACAGGAAAAGAGTAAGATTCTTCTCTATCGCTTTCTTGTCAAAATCTATACCCTTCTTAACAAGCCCTTCATCCAGGCTTTCAACGTCGAAAAGATGGAGCTTGTTGACACCGTTACCGTAACCTATGACATCTATGTCATACATTTTGGATGTGACTTCGAAATCCGCATACTTAACCTTGAAAGAAACAGGTGTCCCCGTCAGCCAGCTTTTCTCCTCGATCCAGTCATTCTTTTCCGCTGTCTGCGCATTGTCCTTAAATACCTGCTTGAAAAGACCGAAGTGGTAATTGAGTCCGATGCCGTCGCCGGGAAGCCCGAGCGTTGCGATGGAATCAAGGAAGCATGCCGCAAGCCTTCCGAGTCCGCCGTTTCCGAGCGAAGGCTCGGGCTCGACCTCTTCAATGGCAGCCATGCTCTTTCCGTTCCTTGCAAGTATGTCGGAAAGCCTGTCATAGATCCCGAGGTTGATCAGGTTATTGGAAAGAAGCTTTCCGATGAGAAACTCCATCGAAATGTAGTACACCTTCTTTTCGCCCGATATCGGGATTGAAACATCCATCAGTGTCTTTACAAGTGACAGGATGGAATAATAAAGCTCTTTGTCGGAACACTCACCGATCTTCTTACCGTAGTCGCGCGCGGTACAGATCCCGAGCTGCTCCTCAAGGTTCATGATTATCACATCTCTCCCCAGATTGCGATTACTTTCCATATATATAGATCCCCTCTCCCTCATTCAAGTACGTCTTCATACCTCACCTGCATAAGTGTGTAAGGCATCCTGATACTGCGGCCCTTGTCACCTCCCATGAGCCTGCAGCACTCCCTCAGTGCCTCTTCACCGATATCCTTGAAGTCCTGACGGACCGTGGTCATGTTCTTGCCGGCATATCCCATAAGCGTAATGCCGTCGAATCCGCAGACCGGATGGAACACATTCATATCGGTAAGTGCTTTCATCGCACCGATCGCCATAAGATCCGATCCGCATGCGATTATGTCCTTATCACGCCCAAGCTTAAGGGTTATCTCCCTTGCTTTCTTTTCACTGAATTCGCCGTTCATGACGGTCAGGTCAAAGCCCATCTCTTCGGACAACTCCATAGCCCCGCGCACTCTCTCCTCTGTGACGTAGCTGTTGGTCCTGCCCGATATATACAGGACGCTGTTACTCGGTCCCGTATTCTCAGTGATCGTTTTCCTGAGGATATCCTTCTGGGCCTGGGCGTGATCGACGCCTATGTTGGAAGTATTCTCGCTCTCAAGGGGCATATCGACAACAACGTTTTTGAATTTCTCATTTTCGATAAGCTCCGTGAGTGCGGTCATGTCCCTGTCGAGACCGCATACGATGATACTTCTTATGTTCTGTGCTTCCAGCCTGTGCTCGATCTCCGTTGCACTCATTCCGGCAAACATTGAAAAGAATAACGGAACGACATCAAGCCTTGCTTCATTTCCCGCTTTTACGGCTCCCATTATGTACTGCATCATTATCTCACTCGATGCGAGCGTCTGTCCGTCGGGATCCGTGAGCACCGCAACTCTTCCGGACTGTTTGGAAGAAAGCGATGCGGCTACCGAGTTAGGGATGAAGTGAAGCTCCTCAATTGCTTCATTTACCCTGATGATCGTATCTTCGGATACGCTGGGGTAATTGTTTATGACCTTGGAAACAGTTGAGACTGCAACGCCGGCTCTTTTTGCAACATCTCTTATTGTTACCATATAACCCCTCCTTTTTATATATTGAAACCCCTCATTTAGGAAACCGTTTTCTTAATGATACTACTCGCTTCCTCTTTTGTAAAGGAGGGAAATAAAAAACTCCCGGCAGCTGTTGCCGGGAGTTCCGTATTCACGCTTTAAGATTATTTCTCGTCTGCGGTGAAGTATACGAAGAAGAGGTTTCCTTCGCTGTTGTCCTCATAGTACTCAAGGAATGAAAGTGAGAAATCCTCATTTCCTTCGGGAGCTTCGAAGATAAGAACTCCGGTGGTGCTTTCCTTAACCTTGAGGTCATACTCCTCGGGAAGCTGGTCGTCAAGGATCTTCTCGTTGGTAGCTACGGGGAAAGCATAAGCATCGTCCGCATCATCGCCCCACTGAAGCTGGAAGTCGGTGTCGAACATGGGGATGCTCTCCTGGAAAGTGTTCTTAACGGTGACATTGACAACAACGAGAATGTTTCCTTCGGAAGGAGTGTATCCGCCGATGGCATCCTCGGTGTAATATGCACTGTTAACGGTGAAATCGAACCAAGCGGTCTTCATCTTGGAACCGATCTTTCCTTCGTAAAGCTTGGAGCCGTCATCATATTCATAGACTTCAACATCATCGTCGTCATCTACCAATGAATCGTCTGCGCCTGCATTCTGGATTCCGGTCTTGCCGCATCCTGCGATGGAAAGGAGCATGATTCCGGTAAGAACTGCTGCTAAAAATTTCTTCATAATAATTCTCCTAAAATGTAAATATATTCCCTGTTTTAGAAAAATACCCTATTTGATAAATATGCCGGAGAGATTTCTCTCCGGCATATATCAGATCAATTCATTAGACCGATCAGTCAACCGATTACTCGATGACAGATGCAACTCTTCCTGAACCAACGGTACGTCCGCCTTCTCTGATAGCGAAGGTAAGTCCCTGCTCCATAGCGATGGGGTGGATGAGCTCGATGGTCATCTCAACGTTATCGCCGGGCATGCACATCTCGGTTCCCTCGGGAAGGGAGATAAC
>JAGCRJ010000024.1 GCA_017964745.1 Lachnospiraceae bacterium | reverse complement strand
CATTCCCTGATCCTCGGGGACATGTCGCTTAAGTTGCCTATGGGAGTTGCACACAGATAAAGTATTCCGTCCATATCGTTTCGCGGAGCCTTCCGCTCCGTAAGTTTATTTCCCGCTTCGGGTCATCCGTAATTTCGGCGGGTTCAGAATCCGTATAATTCTCTTACCTCATCGGTGTATGATCCGTCAGGATTCTGCAGGATGAGGGGCTTTTCCACCGTGATGCGCATTTTGGCGCCTCTTATCCCCTCAATGAGGACCATGTTCGGCTCCCTGTCCGCCATGGGGTAAACGAGTCTCATCCTCTTGGGTTCTAGGTTATGGTCATGCATGCAGCACATGATCTCGGAAAGCCTGAAGGGTCTGTGAACCATGAAGAAATGTCCGTTCGGCTTGAGGAGAGTCTCAGCTGCAGATACCACATCCTCAAGCGTGCAGAGAACCTCGTGCCTTGCTATGGCCTTGGCATCCGCGGGATTTACTATCCCGTGGTCTCCCTGAAGATAGGGAGGATTACAGGTTATACAATCAAAAGAGGCACGGGGAAAAATCCTGCCTGCCTCTTTAATATCTCCCTTAACAACGGACACTCTGTCACCGATGTCATTTAAACTGACACTCCTGTCAGCCATATCCGCGCTTTCTTCCTGAATCTCGAGCCCCGTCAGATGCGAAGCTTCCGACAAAGCTGACATGAGTATCGGAATTATTCCGGTACCGGTTCCGAGGTCGAGCATCTGTCCGCCTGCGGGACAGCTTGCAAAATGGCTGAGCAGTACGGCATCCATGCCGAAACAGAATCTCTCGGGATCCTGGATGATGCGTAGTCCCGCTCTCTGAAGGTCGTCTATACGTTCTGAATTTTTAAGACTGACCTGCTCCATTTCCACCGTTTCCGGATCCGCCGTTATTTCCTCCGGCGCCCGATCCGTTACCTGAGCCGCCGTTGTTACCTCCGGCATTGTTTCCGCCGCCGCTTCCGTTCCTGTGTCTGTTACGGTGATTTCTGTGGTTCTTGCGGTTTCCGCCGTTCTCACCGCCGCCGTTTCCGTTATTTCCTCCGGCGCCATTTCCGCCGCCGTTGTTACCGTTATTGTCTCCGGCGCCATTTCCGCTGCCGTTTCCGTTATTTCTGTTTCCGCCGTGGTTATTGTTTCTGTTATCACGGTTCTCTTTTGTGACATTGCCGTCAGATTGCTTATCGGGTTTTCTGTCACTTCTGTCATTTTTATCGCCGCCGCGGTTTTCGGGCTTTCTGCTCTCTTCCCTCTTTTCCCTGGCTTCATCCTCGAGAAGAGCAAGCATTTCGGGAGAATCCTCCGCCGCAAGTCCGATGTGGGATCCGTTTCTCTTACCCTTCTTACGTCTGAGAACGGTGATGTCGCCTGCGGGATAATCCCTGAGTTCCTTGTCATCACCGACCTCTACTAAAACCTTGGCGATCTGTCTGAGGACGTTGATACCGCTGACTTCTCCCCTCATTCCGTCATTCGTCGCAACATAGTCGCCGAGTGCGGGCATGGTGGAGTTAAGCTCCTCGTATGCTTCCTCCTCGTACTTAAGGCAGCACATGAGTCTTCCGCAGACACCGCTTATCTTGGTGGGGTTGAGTGAAAGGTTCTGTTCCTTCGCCATCTTGATGGATACGGGAACGAAGTCGCTTAAGAATTCCGAGCAGCAAAGGGGTCTTCCGCATGATCCGAAGCCTCCGAGGCTCCTCGCTTCATCCCTTACACCGATCTGTCTGAGTTCGATCCTGGTCCTGAATATTCCGGCAAGATCCTTTACAAGATCCCTGAAATCAACCCTCTGCTCCGCAACGAAGAAGAACACGATCTTGCTGTTGTCGAATGCATACTCGACATCGGTAAGTTTCATATCGAGTCCGTGCTCGAGGATCTTCTCCTGTGCGATGCGGTAGGCATTCTTTTCCTTGTCGGCATTGTCCGCAACCTGCTTTGTGTCGGCATCGGTTGCTTTTCTGAGGACTTTCCTGAGGGGAACGGTGATCCTTGCATCGTCCACGTCACGTATATCGCTCACGACCTGTGCATACTCGATACCCTTTACGGTCTCGACGATGCAATAGTCGTCCTTTACAAGCTCTATATCTCCGGGATCAAAGAAGTAACTCTTCCCGCCTGACTTAAATCTTACTGCTATAACCTTCATCAAAATCTCCCAAAACTATATTACGGGGATCACCCGTTTTCCTGTATGACCGCAAAGAGCAGCTCCATGGCGATCTCGAAGCTGACATTTGCCCTGAGTCTTTCCTTTGCGCGGGTTATCGCGCTCAGCACTTCCTCGATTCCCTCGTAGCTGCTGCGGCGCGCAACCTTCCTGATGATGGAAAGCTCGTCCTTGTATATGAGGCTGTCGGTCTCTCCGGTAGCCTTGAACATAAGCACATCCCTGTACCATACGGTGATCATGTCGAGGAATTCCCCTGCATCGACCTTGTACTCGGAAAGGCTTCTTACAAGCGCGATCATGTCGGCGATGGAATCGTCGCGTGCGTTCTTGACGACGGACTGAGCCGCTGCCTGCATCGCACTGAAATCGTCGCTTGCCGCCATATCCCTTGCTTTTCCGAGGTTGCCCTGTGCGAATGCTATCGCAACATCGGCGCGGTAATCGGGAACGCGGAGCTCGCTCATCAGGTATTTCTTCAGCACTTCATCGGGAACGGGCTTGAGGTCCCAGGTGATGCACCTTGATCTGACGGTCGGAAGCAGCATGTTCTCATTTGCCGCAAGCAAAAGGATGGTCACATATGCGGGTGCTTCCTCGAGGCTCTTTAATAATGCGTTCTGAGCCTGCGCGGTGAGCTTGTCCGCATCGCTTACAATATATATCTTACGATCTGCCTGGTAAGGCTTCGTATAGATGTCTTCACATATCTGGTCCCTGACCTCATCGATACCGATGGAGGTGGGCTTTTCGTGGATCACGTACCTGATATCGGGGTGGGTATGCGCCTCCGCCTGCTTACAGGAGTGGCACTCGCCGCATACGTCTTTTCCGTGCTTCTCACATACGAGGAGCTGTGCGAAAACGCCGGCGATGAACTCCTTTCCGGAACCCTTTTCACCGGTAAGGATATATCCGCCCGCAACGCGGTCATTTTCAATTGATTCGAGGATCTGCTTTTTGATCAGGTCCTGTCCGATTATATCCTTAAGCCTTGGCATGTTTCTCCCCTCATACTCATCAGGTAAAGATATCCAGAAGTAATCCCTTTATCTCTCCGATCCTGTTAAGGATCTCGAGGTTGTCCTTTTCGTCCCTCATAAGCTCCTGCGCGAGCTGGTCGAGGTTATCGTCCACGAGTCTGATGATGCCGTAGACTCTGTGTCTTCCTTTACGGTCGAGGAAATTCTCCCTCGAAAATGCATGTGAGTGCGTTACGATCTCATTGAGGAAATCCTTAACGAGGGCGCGGTAGTGGCGCATGTCCTTGACGTCGCGTCTCTTCGCGAGCTTCTTGCCCTCGGAGTCTATCTGCTCCATGAGCGTATTAAGGCGACCCGCAAGTTCGGCTTCCTCGATATTGCTGGCGAGCATGAATTTAAAGCTGCCGTCGGATTCCTGAACATGCTGTGTCTGTGTGACCTGCGTTGTTTGATTTACCTGATTGACTTTGATATCCATCAAAGACTCCTGATAAAATCACTTACCTCTCGGATGCATTTATCGAGATCTTCGTTGTTCATGAAAACGTGGTCCACGCCTGCTGCCTTCATCTTCTCCTCATCGAAATCCTCGGAATCGGTGATGAAGCGGCGGCACATTTCCTTGTACCTCGGAGCTTCCTGTTTCTTTTCACGCCTCATGGCTCTTTCAAGCCTGATCCCGTCATCGGTCTCGATCATTATGGGGCATGTGTTCTCTGCTCCGAAGTAGTCCCTGAGCTTTATGTATGCGGGTATGGTTCCCGCTGCGGCGATGACATTCCTGCCGTTTTTGTCGAAGGTTCCGTCATCCACCGTGAAATATCTCCAGAGTCCGTAGACCGTATCGTAGGTCCTGTCCTCTATGACTTTGCCGGCGTCCTTTAATGCATTGAATCCGGCTTCGTCGGTGAAGTGGTATTCCCTTCCTTCCTGCTCGCCCGTCCTCATGGGCCTTGTCGTGTAGGTCACAAGGGGAAGGAGGTTCAGGCTCTCGTCGGCAAGAAGCTTTTTATAGATTGTGTCTTTTCCGCTGCAGCTTTTGCCGAGCAGACATATTATCTTAGCCATTCTTTACAACTTTTATCCCGGCACGTTCTATGCCTTTTACGTTAAATCCGGCCTTCAGGCATTTATCGATAAACCGGACATGTTCCGCAGCGATCTCTTCGCCGGGTGCGACGATCGGCGTCCCGGGCGGATAGAGGCATACGATCGATGAACTGATCCGTCCCGCGCTCTGCGCAAAGGAGATCTCTTCGGTCTTACCGTCCATCGCTTCGGATATGGTCATTCTGATCGCAGGTGCCGGAAGGGATTCACTTATATCCACGGGCTTTTCGCCGTCCTCCGCAAGAAGTCCGTATCTTTCGAGCCTCTTGTTCAGATCGATGAGTGCGTCCGCAACCTTGTCATAGCCGTAATCCTCATCACATACGGTGAACATGGCAAGCACAAATCCGGGTGCCGCCATCTCGGTCTCTATGCGGTATCTGTCCCTGAGGATATCCGCGATCTCTTTTCCGGAGATGCAGGTATTCCTCGCGCTGATGATCAGCTTGCCGTAATCTGCCTTTCCGGAATGCAGGTCGGCTATTTTAGGGCCACATATTAGTTTATCACATACTTCAAGGCGTTTTAACAGATTTTCGAAATTATCGTGAAGATTTTGCACGAGTTTTTCGCTGTTTTCGGACATGTACCGGATGCAGCCGTCGATCATGGACATGAGAGGATACGAGGGTGAGCTCGACTGGTAGATCGAAAGGAATCTCCTGATCCCTTCTTTGTCCGCAAGGTCTCCTTTTACGGAAAGGACCGCGGTCTGCGTGGGTGCGGGAAGAGTCTTATGTATCGACTGGATGACGATATCCGCGCCGCACCTTATCGCATCGGATGCACTGCCCTTCGTAAAGGAAAGATGTGCGCCGTGCGCTTCGTCGACAATCAGGGGGATATTCCTTGAGTGGACTTCCTTTGCTATGGATGCGATATCCGACATCCTTCCCTCGTAGGTGGGGGATACGATAAATACCGCCTCGGCATCGGGATTTTCATCAAGTGCCTTCTTCACATCATCTGCGGTTGCGGCATCGAATATTCCGTCCTCGTCCGGTCCCTTGGGGTATATGTATGCGGTCTTCAGTCCCCTCAGGTAAGCCGCGTTGTATGCGGACTTGTGGCTCCCCCTGGTCAGAAGGAGCTTTCCTCCTTTTCTTACGGACGCGGAAACAGCCGCAAGCACGCCTGCGGTACTTCCGTTTATAAGGAAATATGTTTCGTCCGCACCCAGTAGCTGTGCGGCATTCTTTTCGCTTTCAAGGATTATGCCTTCGGGATCGTGAAGGTCATCTAATGAATCGACTTCGGTGAAATCTATGGATGCATACTCTTCGGACATTGCTCCGAAAGCATGTCTTTTATGCCCCGGCATATGGCAGGGGTAGAGATCGTTTCCGGAATAATTTTTGAACTCGTCGTAGAGGGCGCTCACTACTTCATCCCCTTGATCATCTCATCAACGGTGTGCCAGCCGAGCACCGCACACTTTACTCTTGCGGGCATATGGGAAATATCCGAAAGTGCGCCGGCTTCACCGAGCTCGTCGATCTCCTCGGGAGTGGCTTCGCCCTTTATCATCTTGATGAAATTACCTGCGAGGTGCTGCGCGTCCTCAACCTTCGCACCGATCACCATGTCGATCATGATGTCGGCGGAAGCCTGGGAAATGGCACATCCGTCACCGACAAATCCGCCGTCCGTGATAATTCCGTCCTGCACTTTAAGCTGTACGGTTATCTCGTCACCGCATGAAGGGTTTACTCCCTCCATTTCGATGTCGGGGTTTTCGATAGCGTGCTTGTGGAGCGGATGCATGTTGTGATCCGTTACAACTTCGTTGTAGAAAGTCTTAAAGTCCATATCCGAGCAGTCCTCTTACCTTGGACAGCTCCGCAAGGAATCTGTCCACTTCCTCTTCAGTATTGTAGAAAGCAAAGCTTGCGCGGCATGTGGACTTGACTCCGAGGTGATCCATGAGAGGCTGGGCGCAGTGATGTCCCGCTCTTATGCATACACCCGATCTTCCGAGTATATCGGCAACATCATGGGGATGGACGTCTTCCACGCAGAAGGTCACGATTCCCTTATGATCTGCCTCTTTCTGCGATCCGATGATACGGATCTTGTCAATATTCTTAATGCCGGCGATCGCCCTGTTTGTCAGGATCTCTTCCTGAGCTTCTATTATACCCCATCCGACCTGATTTATGAAATCAATAGCTGCGGCAAGTCCCACAGCTCCGCCGACATTTACGGTACCCGCTTCGAACTTGTGGGGAAGCTCGGCGTAGGTAACCCTGTCCCAGTGCACGATGGCGATCATCTCACCGCCGTACATGAAGGGACGCATCTTTTCGAGGTGCTCTCTTTTTCCGTAAAGGACACCGATGCCCATAGGTCCGAACATCTTATGTCCCGAAAAGGAAAGAAAATCGCAGTCGAGGTCCCGAACATCGACCTTCATATGGGGAACGCTCTGCGCTCCGTCGACGCTTATGAGTGCGCCGGCTGCGTGGACCTTCTCCGCAATATGCTTGATGTCGTTTACTCTTCCGAGAACATTGGAAACCTGGGTGATGGCAACGAGCTTCGTCTTTTCGGAAAGGCACTTGTCCAGTGTCTCATCCGTGACCGCACCGGTCTCGTCGGGCTCAAGCTTTACGAGCTTTGCACCCTTTTTCTCTGTCATATACTTCCAGGGAAGGAAATCGGAATGGTGCTCCATAACGGAAACGACAACCTCGTCACCTTCCGAAAGGTTATCCTCACACCAGGAATACGCAAGGAGGTTTAAGGCCTCGCTTGCGTTCCTGACAAATATGATCTCTTCGGGTGCTGCGGCATTTATGAACTGCGCAGTCTTTACTCTCGCATTTTCATATGCTGCGGTTGCCCTTTCGCTGAGGTCGTACACTCCGCGAAGGGGATTTGCATTGTCGTTCTCGTAATAGCTCTTCATGGCATCAAGGACGCATGCGGGCTTCTGAGTGGTCGCCGCATTGTCGAGATATGCGATGTCCTGTCTTAAAACAGGGAAGAGCTTTCTGTATTCCGTTACCTTGTTCCTGAGTTCGGTATCATTCATCTGCGTATTTTCCTGCTATGATGCCCAGAACGTATTCCTTTGCCTCGGCATTTTCTATCTTATTTGCGGCAGCTTCCAGGGATGCCCTTTCGAGGATCTCGACGGCTCTTTCTCTGGTGATGCCCCTGCTGGTCATATAGAAGAGGATGTCTTCTGCGGGCTTTCCGATCGTCGCTCCGTGGCTTCCCGCAACGGTTTCCTCGGTACAGAGGATGAGGGGAACGGTCTTGTTGACAATGGTGTCATCAAGAAGGAGCATGTTCTCTGACTCTTTTCCGTCCGAGCCTGTGCAGCCCTTCACGAAATCTATGGTGCCCCTGAAGGTCTTCTGTGCGTTCTTCGAAAGAGCTCCGGTGACATTTATATCAGCCTTTGTGGTCTTTGCAAGATGCTTTGCCACATAGTTCATATCGAGGGTCTGTCCGTTTGTCCTGACAAGACCGACATGATTTTCCGTGGCTGCTTCCTCTCCCTTAAGAGCGGTCCTGCAGCCTGCGCTTATATCGCTTCCGTCCATGAAGACCTGGACGATGTTGATCTGTGCGCCCTCTGCGGCCTGCGATCCGATGTCATTTACGACCTTCATTCCTTTTCCGGGTCTTACGACCTGTGCGAGATTGATCTTCGCACCTTTTTCCGCCTTCAGAAGAACCTGAAGGACTGCGGTGCCTTCGGTGTTTTCATCGGAGGTTACGTCGGTGAGGATGTTGACGGTCTGTCCTTCCTTTGCCTCAAAGCAGATAATGTCCGCAGCGTTTTCTGTGTAGGTCTTCTTAATGCTTACGAGATTATCGCCGTCATTTGCAACAAGTACGGGCTTCGTGCCGTTCTTTTCAAGGAATGTCGAAAGCTCTGTGCCGCAGCCGGTATCGATCTGCCAGTCGGCGGGCTTAGCTTCGCTTGTCTTAAGTCCCTGATCGGTCATTCCCGCAGCGCTTCCCGTGGGAAGCTCTACCGTAATATCGTTTACTTTAAGCCTGTTCCAGGTAGGGGGAACGAGGCTGTTTATCTTGATCTTCTCAGCCGTCATCCTATTGTCCCTTTCATTTCAAGCCTTATCAGATTGTTCATTTCGGCAGCATATTCCATGGGAAGTTCCCTGGATACGTTGTCCGCAAAGCCGCTTACGATGAGGGCTCTTGCGTCCTCCTCGCTCATTCCCCTGCTCATCATGTAGAAGACAGCCTCATCGGAAATGCTTCCTATGGTTGCCTCGTGTCCCACATCGGCATCGTCCGTACGGATATCCATTACGGGGATCGTGTCGGATCTGGACTCGCTGTCGAGCATAAGTGATTCGCAGCTTACGACTGACTTGGCACCCTTGGCCTGGGGCATTACCTGCACGGAGGTCCTGGTGGTGTTGCAGCCGCCGTTCTTGGATATGGACTTGGTGTTGACAACGGATGAGGTGTTCTTTCCGATGTGGATTACCTTCATTCCGGTATCAAGATCCTGTCCGGTGCTTCCGAATGCTATTCCGGTGTATTCCATTGTGGAATTGTCGCCCTTCAGGATGGTCGAAGGGTACAGATAGGAAATGTGGGATCCGAAGGATCCGGAAACCCATTCCATTCTTCCGCCCTCTTCCACGATGGATCTCTTGGAATTGAGGTTGTACATGTTCTTGGACCAGCTCTCGATGGTGGAGTATCTGAGTCTCGCATTCTTGCCGACAAAGAGCTCAACCGCACCGGTATGGAGGTTCGCAACATTGTACTTGGGAGCGGAACAGCCTTCGATGAAATGAAGGTCCGCACCCTCTTCAACGATTATGAGTGTGTGCTCGAACTGGCCCGCACCCTTTGCGTTAAATCTGAAATATGACTGGAGGGGTACGGAAACCTTGACCCCCTTGGGTACATATACGAATGAACCTCCCGACCAAACGGCACCGTGAAGTGCGTTGTACTTGTGGTCATTGGGAGTAAGAAGGGTCATGAACTTCTCACGGACAAGATCCGCGTAATCACCCTTAAGTGCGCTTTCGAAGTCGGTGTAGATCACGCCCTGCTCCTCGACTTCCTTTTGCATATTGTGGTAGACGAGCTCGGAGTCGTACTGGGCGCCGACACCTGCGAGTGAGGTTCTCTCCGCCTGGGGGATTCCCAGTCTTTCGAAGGTGTTCTTGATATCCTCGGGAACGTCATCCCAGGAATTGGCCATCCTGGCGTTGGGACGGACATAGGTGTAGATGCGGTTCATGTCCAGCCCTTCAATGCCTGGTCCCCACTGGGGGAATGTCATTTCGTTATACATCTTCAGACATTTAAGCCTGAAGTCTCTCATCCATTCCGGATCTTTCTTTTCTTCGGACAGCTGAAGGATTATATCTTCGGTGAGACCCTGCTCGAGCTTGAAGGAATCTTTGTCATCGTCGATCACATCGTAGATAGTCCTGTTCACGTCCTCTACATATGTTTTTTCTTCGCTCATATTCAATCCTTCATAAATTTCTCAAATCCGTTTTCATTGATCTCAGCGATAAGACTGCTGTCGCCCTCGGCAACAATCTTGCCGTTATAAAGGACGTGCACCTTGTCCACGTTAAGGGATTCGAGGATCCTGGTCGAGTGTGTGATTATAAGGAGCGCTCCGTGGTTCTGCTCCTGGTACGCCTTGACGCCCTCGGATACGATGCGGACAGCATCGACATCAAGACCGGAGTCGGTCTCGTCGAGGATGGCAAGCTTGGGCTTGAGCATGAGAAGCTGGAAGATCTCAGCTTTTTTCTTTTCTCCGCCGGAAAAGCCGACATTGAGCTCTCTGTCGAGATATGAAGGATCCATACCAATGACCTTCATCTGCTCTGCGGCAGCTTTCTTGAAGTTCCAGAGGCTCATCTTGTTTCCGAGAGCTTCGCAGGAGCTTCTTACGAACTCGGAAAGTCTTACTCCGGGTACTTCGATGGGATTCTGGAAGGTCATAAAGAGGCCCTTCTTGGCTCTTTCATCCGTCCTCATCTCGAGAAGATCTTCTCCGGCGAAGGTTATGTTGCCGGATTTTACTTCATATTCTTCCTTTCCCATAAGGGTATTTCCGAGGGTGGATTTACCCGCACCGTTAGGTCCCATGATGACATGGGTCTCGCCTTCACCCATCTTGAGGTCAAGGCCTTTAAGGATCTCCTTGTCTCCGATGCTG
>JAGCRJ010000255.1 GCA_017964745.1 Lachnospiraceae bacterium | reverse complement strand
TCAGCCGCAACTCTTACGCTTCCTCCTCCGAGGAATACTCTCTTTCCGGCAAAGGAATCCTTGACCTCATCAACCGCTTCCTCAAGCTTTTTCTCCTCGTAGTCGGCAAGAAGATTAGCTTCCTTCTCAAGTCCGAAGAACTTTCCTATCGCTACGAGCCACTTCCTGGTCTGCTCGGGACCGATAGGCATTCCTTCGATTATGTAAGGCATGTTGTATTCCTTTTCAAGGAACTTGAGCATGTAATCGTCATGCATGTTACAAAGGCTCACATTCAATGCCGCCAAGGGAAGGAGCCTGAAGTCGTCCGCGCTTGAGTATTCGGCATAGACCCTTACATTGAGCCCGAGTGCGGTAAGCAGCCTGACCATCTCCTGCTCATCCTGATAACCGATCGAAGTTGCGTTGAACAGGTTGACGGTATGGGCGATCTTGTATTTAAAGACCTCTTCTCCGAGCTGTGCTGCGGGATCCTGGGGATTATCGGGAACGTAATCCTTGTACGGGATCGCCTTAAAGTTGATATGTCTTATAAGGCTGTGGTAGAAGCTGTCATATGCGGATGCAACAACCCTTGATCTGAAACCGGGGCAATGAAGCGCAGTTACCTGAGCCGCACATGTCTTATTTGTTATATCCACGACCTTCTCAACATCATCACCGATTATGTTGGGAGCACATGTCGCAACGACGAAGATGATCTCGGGTCTGTAGGTCCTGTCCGCGTACTCGATGGTTTCCTGAAGCTTCTTCTCACCGCCGTTAATGACATCGGTTTCACCGAGATTGGATGATAACCATACCGGCGCCTTCTGGTCGGGAAGACCTCTGTTTACCTTTCCCTTTTGAGCATTGGCCGAAAGACCGTGAAGCTGGGTTCCGCATCCTATAGGTCCGTGCATGACCACGACAGAATTCTGTACCGTGGAGCACATCATCAGAGTGAGGGACATCTGACAGGCATTGGTCTGCCAGAAGCTTCTGTTCTTCCTGAGAGCACATCCCCCTTCAAGACATTTGGACATTTCGCATGCACATCCGCTGAAGGTATCGGCGATCTGAAGCCTCGTATCTCTGACGGGCGGCATGGCTTGTGCATAATAATTTGACTTTTCTGTTGTTTCTGCCATTTCTATCCCCTTTCGTCAGCCAAGCAGTGTGCTGAAAATATCTTCAACAAGAAGAAGTGCACCCTTGTATCCTGCGTATGCGTGTGTGGTTATCAGTCTGGAGCTCAATGGAAAGCTTATCGGAAGTGCCTGACCGCCTACCTCTGCGGCCGTAGCTCTGTCGAGCGAGCTTCCGAGGATGAAGAACGGGGTATTGTTATCCCAGTATCTCTGTCCCCTGTTGCGGGGTCTCGTCTTGTTCAGTGTCCTGCTGATACGCTGTGTATCCGTATCAAGTGTAAGCTTTGAAGCGAAGTTTGCTTCTTCAAACGCCTTGGTCAGCGCCCTCTTTTTCACCGGCTTGAGAATGTCGGTAACGAAGGTATCCTCCTGATGCCATCCGAGTTCCTCAAACAGGAACCTTCCTATAGGGATCGCATAATTGGAATTTGTGACCGTTGCCGAGTAGAAGTACCACTGACGGTTTGTGATCGTATCCGCTGCACGGATAAAGTCACTGTAGTAAACCTCTTCCTCTTCGGCGATGACACTCTCGACGAGCTCGGATGATATCTCAAGCTTCTCTGCTACACCCCTTAAAAACTCTGCCGTCTGGATCGCACCTACGGGAAGATTAGTCTGATAGTAAGGAGTTCCGTGAACATCCTCGAAATTCTTTACAACGCTTGTTCCCCATACGGGTGAGAGCAGTATGTTGTACGATGCCTTTGCAGCTCCCAGTACATTTTTCTCAAAGGTCTGGTCCGGGGTAAAGAATGTATTTACCTTAAGTCCGAGTTTTTCAAGAAGCCTCTTTATCTCGCTCAGATCGCCCCTGAAGAACGGATCGAATCCGGGGATCACGCCGAACAGATTCACAAGCTTGGGATCTTTCTCCTCACTTACCGGAACGAACTTGTTAAAGATCGCATCCAGTATGACTTCATATCCGTAATATGCATCTCCCTTAAAAGAAGGAGTGCTTATGTTGATGATGGGCTTTCTGGGATTCTCCACAGCTCTTACTGCTGCCTCAACATCGTCACCGATCATCTCGGTCATGCATCCCGTCGCTACAACGAACAGTTCCGCATCAATGACTTCAAGTGCAGTGGTGATCTCTTCTTTAAGTCTGTCCACACCGCCGAATACGACTTCTTTTTCTCCGATGGCTGAGCTGGGCATACTAGAACCGGAATAGATTCCGTCTCCCATGTTTCCGCCGCCGCCGGTGATTGCGCCGCTCAGGTTGCCTCCGCAGCCTATCGCGGTATGGTTTACAAGTGTTACACCGGGTAATGCGTTAATGACTGCGATTGCACCGCCGAGTGCACATGTTGTTCTTGGTCTTTCTATAAAACAAGCCATTTCTTTCCCTCCGGGTCATCTTTTGTTAATCAGGCTCTGTTTGCGAAATTGTAAAGGT
>JAGCRJ010000254.1 GCA_017964745.1 Lachnospiraceae bacterium | reverse complement strand
TATGAATAATGCCAGTTCACGATTATACTTTATGAAAAAGTTAAATACAACTTAAAAATCACAATTAATAAATAATTTACGGGGACTTAACAGAACTTACACAATTCCCCGAGGAGGATATATGAAAAGAGTAGCAACGATACAGGACATCTCATGCATAGGAAAGTGCTCGCTGACCGTGGCACTCCCCATAATATCGGCAATGGGCATCGAGACCGCGATAGTACCGACCGCCGTCCTTTCAACCCATACGATGTTCAAGGATTTTACCTTCCGCGACCTGACGGACGATATGGAGCCCATCAGGGATCACTGGATAAAGGAAGGATTTAAATTCGATGCGATCTATACCGGATACCTCGGAAGCCTCAGGCAGATCGAGATCGTAAAGGAGTACTTTAATGCCTTTGCCAAAGAAGGAACATACAAGATCGTCGATCCCGCAATGGCGGACAACGGTAATCTCTATGTAGGCTTCGATAAAAACTTTGCGCTCGAGATGGGAACCCTTTGCAAAGAAGCGGATATCGCACTTCCCAATATCTCCGAAGCTGCATTCATGCTCGGTATCGACTATCCCGGAGAGGATGCGTCCGAGGATGTCACAAGGGATATTCTTAAAAAGCTCGCCGATGCCGGAATAAAGTTCCCCGTAATAACCGGCGTGACCTTAAAGGACGGATCATTCGGCTTTATCGGTCTCGACACCGCAAAGGACGAATTTCTCAGCTACGGTACGGAAAAGGTTCCTTACAAGTCCCACGGAACAGGCGATGTGTATGCGAGTGCATTCACGGGAAGCCTTGTAAGCGGAAAGAGCATATACGACTCACTGGTCATCGCAGCGGATTACACCACGGCATGCATCAGGAACACCTACAACGATCCGGACCACGTCAACTATGCGGTCAACTTTGAACTTGAGATCCCCTATCTTCTTAAGCTTATCGGAAAATAATTTTCTTATCTTATCCTTATCCATTGTAAAACCCGGACCTGTTTACAGATCCGGGTTTTGCTTTTATCCCTGTTTTACTATCTTTACAATTCTGCTTGTTCCGAGTCTGGATGCACCGAGCTCAAGGAACTTCTCGGCATCCTCGAGTGAGGAGATACCGCCTGCTGCCTTGATCTTAACCCCGGGTCCGACATGCTCCGCAAAAAGCTTTACGTCATCGAAGGTTGCACCTGCGGTGGAAAAGCCTGTTGAGGTCTTGATATAATCTGCCCCCGCCTCGGTAACTATCTCGCACATCTTGATCTTCTCTTCGTCGGTGAGCATGCAGGTCTCGATTATGACCTTGAGGATATGGTCACCGCATGCCTGCTTTATAAGGGAGATCTCCTGCTTTATGTAGTCGTAATCCTTACTCTTGAGCTTTCCGATGTTGATGACCATATCAATCTCATCGGCGCCCTTATCAAGTGCGTCAAATGTCTCCAGGACCTTGACGGTCGTGGTCATATTGCCGTTCGGAAATCCAATGACGGTGCAGATCTTCATCTTATCGCCGACATAAGCCTTGGCTTCCTTCACATAGCAGGGAGGAATGCACACTGAAGCGGTATGATACTTTATCGCATCATCACAGAGTGCCTTGATCTGATCGAGCGTGGCATCCTGAAGCAAAAGAGTATGATCGCATGATGAAAGAATCTTTTCTATATCCATAACCTGTCTCCTTACAATGCAATATCCTACCACATATTCTGTACAAATAAAATAATGACCCGTCCGGTCTCCCGGACGGGCCATCCCCTATTTTAATCAAGTACATTCTTGACTGCGATTATGTTGCTCATGAAGTATACGGAATTAACTTCAAGTCCTCTTCTCGGGTTGGACTCCTGAACGATCTGTCCGTTTCCGATGTAGAGCGCTACGTGTGAGCATCCGCCCGATCCGTAGCAAATGATGTCTCCGGGCTGTGCCTCAGCAAGTGATATCGAACGTCCCGCGGATGAATACTGTCCGGAAGGAGTTCTTGCGATGCTGATACCGAAATCCCTGAATACGTAGCAGGTGAATCCCGAACAGTCGGTTCCCGCAAGGCTCTGGCCTCCGAGAATATAAGGATTTCCGACAAACTGGAGTCCGTAGTTAACGATAGCCATTCTGAGTTCGGAGATCGTAGCATAATCGGTGCTGAGGTTGGGAACTACGGTAAGGTTCTCAGCAGGTGCTGAGGTTCCGGTCGAAGCGCTGCCGCTTGAAGTGGTAGCTCTTAAGTTCCTCTCCCTTTCAGCCTCTTCCTCTTCCCTGATCTCTTCGATGGTCTTGGCTGTCTTGTACTCTTCGGTGATGGTTATGTAATCGGCCGAAACATATCCGGTCTTACCCTCGGCATAAACTATCTTGACCCAGTCCATACCGTCGTCTTCAAGTTCTTCGTCTCCGGCTTCGACTTCCCTTGCCGCAAGATATACTCTGGGATCGGTACCGTTGTCCATGACAATGCGGTATCTCTCGCCTCTGGTTACATATGTAAGACAGGAGGAATCGATCGAAGCTTCCTTCCTGACATTGAGCTGGCTTACAAGGATCTCTGCGTAATACTGGGTCTGCTCCTCGAGTCTGTTATACGCATTTACTCCGGTGACAAGGAAGCTGTTAAGAACATATCCTTCAACGGCGCCCGAGCGGATCCTGATCCACTGGTCGTTGTCGTCATCGGGATCTTCGTCATCCGCGATGGTCTCATCAACCTCGTCGATGATCGAACCGACGCTTCCGTCATACATGCGTCCTACTATGGAGTATTCCGTTCCGGGACCGGAGCGGACATTGCAATACTTTGGATTGGTGGAGAAAAGTGCGATCGAAAGATTAAGATATTCCTCTTCGATGACCTCGGAGGGCTCGGTTATCTGAACTGTGACCGTCCTGGTAGTGCTGCTTCCGACCGTCTCGGAAAGAGTCGAGGATGATGAATTGAGCTCCCTTGACGCACCGCCTGAGATAAGTCCCGCTGCCTGTGCCTTAACGGGAATAAGCACAGCGAGAGCTGTGCCGGCCAGAAGAACTGATGCATTTATGAAAAGCTTCTTTAAATTCATAATCTCGTCTTTTTCGTGGACTTTTTCATTATACCCGTTTTCATGCCAAATGCAACATTTTCGTAACAATTTCGAAATATTTAATAAAATCCCGCAATTATTTGCGTTTGTTTCGTGTAAATGTTATATTTTTTGAGCGTGCAAAGGCTCTACATGCACCAATGGAGGCAATAAAATGACATCTTCCGAGATGAAAAATTATTTAAAGAAGAAAAAGCGTAAAAGGGCGGCTCTTGTCAGTGTCTTTCTCGCAGTACTGGCACTCGGCCTGGCACTCGGATACGCATTCCTTATAAGACCCGCATTTCTTGAAGACGATCCCCGCGCGGCTGATACCGAAGTTCAGCAGGAGCCCGAGACAGAGCCGGAATTTCAGGCCATCGACGTTTCGGCCAACATCACTGAACCTGAGCCCGAACCCGAGCCCTTCGACGAATTCGACATCCACGTTATGATGGTAGGGGACGATCTGCTCCATATGGGACTCGTAAACCAGGGCGTGCAGCCGGACGGAACCAGGAATTACGATTTCCTTTTCAAGGACATACTTGAATTCATAGACGCGGCTGACATCGCCATAGTCAACCAGGAGTCACCCATCGCCGGTAACGACAGGGGCTTCAGCGGCTATCCCGCATTCAACTCCCCCACCGAGGCGGCCGATGCGATCGCAAAGGCAGGCTTTGACGTAGTCCTGACCGCGACCAACCACACCTACGACCAGGGACTGAACGGCCTCATCTACTTCCACGATTACTTCACCACCAATTATCCCGAGATCAGTGTTGTAGGAACCCATTCTAATCCGAATGAAGACTCCAGGACCTCACACAACGGATCCTACTGGCTCGATAAGTACGGCGTAAGCCCCAATGACCGCCCCAGATTCGACGACCTTGAGCTCGCACCCGAGGACCTGGTCAACACCGCAAACTTCATAATAAAAGAAGTAAACGGCGTCAAGATCTCGATTCTTAACTACACCTACTCACATAACTGGGCAACCTGGGCGAACGGCCTCGACGGATATCTGAACAGACTCTGTGTTTACGATCCCGGATCGAGGGAGCTCGATTTCAACACCATCAATCCCGAGGTTCTCGAAGACATCAAGCTCGCAAGGGAAGTATCGGACATTGTCATCGTATGTCCCCACTGGGGCTATGAATACTCCTTCGAGCCCTGCGCTTACCAGAAGGACTTCGCAAGACAGATGATCGATGCGGGTGCCGATGTCATCATAGGAGCCCATCCCCACATCGTCGAGCCTGTGGAATACATCACCACGGATGCGGGCAATTCCGGACTCTGCTACTACTCGATCGGAAACTTCATCCACTGTCAGGTTCCCAACTACACAAGCTTCGAAGGACTTGCATGGGTATCGATCCACGTAGATGAAAACGGCGCACATGTCGATCTCGAAAAGTCCGGCGCACTTCCCCTTGTGGAATATCAGACCTGGGGACCCTTGGTGATCCAGGGCGTATATCCCCTCGAGGACTTCACCGCAGACATGGCTGCAACGCATGCATGCAATTTCCGTTCCGACAAAGGAATGACCCTCGACCTTCTTAACCAGTGGAACAGCAGCTACTTCGGAGGCTTCTCCCTTACCAAGGAAGACATCCTGGGAGCTTCATAAAAGATCGCGGCCGGAAAAGCCGGCTCGCAGACACATCACAAAAAATAAAAATATGGGGACACATATCATATGTGTCCCCATTGTTTTTTCTTTGGAACTATTTATTTTTCAAGATACTCTATTGCGGCATCCAGCTGATTGTCCGTTCCGTCAGCCATATAGGCGTCATAATCGAACTCAACTTCTATATCGGGAGCGATACCCACACCGTTTATCGCGGTTCCGTTGGGAGTAAAGTACTGGTCCGTCGTGAACTTGATACCCGATCCGTCACTCAGGAAGAAGAAGTCCTGTACGAGTCCTTTTCCGAAGGTATTGGTGCCTATGGATATGGCCATTCCGTTATCCCTGAGAGCACCGGTCATGATCTCCGAAGCGCTCGCGGTGTATCCGTCGGTAAGGATGACTATCCTTCCTTTAAACTCCCTGTCACCGTCGCATTCAAAGTCTGTCCTTTCGCCGGATGCATCCTCGGTGGAGAAGATGACGCCCTTGCACATGATCTGGCGTATGATTCCGGTCGCCGCCCTGAGAAGTCCGCCCGTATTTCCGCGAAGGTCGATGACCATGTCCTTCATTCCGAGAACCTTCAGCGTGGCAAGTGCATCCGTAAACTGGTCTATCGCGACATCATCGAAATCCTTGATCTGGATGTAACCGATATCATCCGTCAGCATCCTGTATTCGACATCGATCTTCTTGAGCTTATCCCTTACCGCCCTGCATTCGAGAGTTTCGCCTGTGGATTCCCTGTAGACCGTTATGGTCACCTCGGTACCCTTTTCGCCTCTCATCTTCTCGGCTACATCATATCTGTCGAGTCCCTTTACATCCTCGCCGTTTACCGCAATGATCACATCGCCGGCCTGAAGACCCGACTTTTCCGCGGGGCTGTCCTCGTATACTCCGGAAATATAAACCTCTCCGTCAAGATTCTGCTTGATAAGAGCTCCTATTCCGTAGAAATTTCCGTCATAATCGGTGAATACTGCCGTAAGTTCGTCCGCGTTGTAATATACGGCATACTTATCGCCGGTCGCACTCATCAGTCCGTCCAGCATTCCCTCCCTGAGTGCGGTCTCGTCATATTCATAGATCGAATACTCCTGAAGATAAGCTGCGATGGTGTTGGCCTTCGCCGTGACCTCCGCGTCCGCCAGTCCGCGTCCGCCGGATATATAGATGACCCTTCCCAGACAAAGGAAAAAGAATGCAACGGAACACAGAAGGAGCATTATCAGCATTCCGAATACAAAGCCCTTTCCGAAGGGATGCTTTTTCTTCTTTTTACGGGGGGGTTGAACATCGTCAGCCTGCTGAACGGCAGGTTCAGCTTCAGATCCCGTGATCTCCCCCATCACTTCGTTTTTGATCTCCGGTTCATTTACGGACACAGTCTCCGAACCGGTCAGAATTTCCTGATTTTCCATAAGAATTATTTACCGAGATAAGGCCAGGGTGAAGTATATTCACCGTTAAGTCTTACTCCGAAATGCAAGTGGTTTCCGGTCGATATTCCGGTGGAGCCTACGGCCGCAATGGTCTGGCCCATGACTACCCTATCGCCCTTTGATACATAAAGTGCGGAACAGTGCTCATAAATCGTATAAAGCCCGCCGCCGTGGTCGACCATGACATAATTGCCCATGGCTCCCGAATAAGTCGCTGCTGCGACCTCACCGTCGTATGCCGCATAGATATCGGTTCCGTAATTGGCAGCAAAATCTATTCCTCTGTGGAATGTGCTCGCACCTGCTGTGGGAGCATTTCTGTATCCGAAATCGGATGATACATACTTATAGGATGCAAGAGGGAAGAGGAACTGTCCGCCGTCGTAGTGAAGACCGTTCTGGCTGGCAAGACGTCTTCTCTCATCCTCGATCGCTTTGAGTGCGGCTTCGATCTCAGCTTCACGCTGTTCGATCTGTGCCTGGTAAGCGACGATATCCGCCTGTGTGGCATTTATCTGGAGCTGATAGCTGTAGATCTCGCTGTTCTTTTCCGCAATGAGGGTTTCCTGATTGGCTTCCTCAAGCTCAGCATTTGCCTTGGCTTCGTCGAGGATCTCCTTCTGAAGATCGAGCTGCTGCTTGCAGAGGGAAATATATTCTACATTGGCCTTGTATTCTTCCCAGAGGCTTCGGTCTGTCTGTACGACTCTTTCGATGTATTCCGCGGAGTTCAGAAGGTCATTGAGGCTCTTTGCGGAAAGGAGCATATCGATCATGCTCTTATCGCCCTGCTCGTACATGAGTCTCATACGTACAATCATCGCCTCATGCTGGATCGCTTCGGTCTCCTCGGCGAGTGCAAGCTCAGCCTCGGTCTGTGAGATCTCGTTTTCCTTTGCGATGATCTGCTCGTTGAGTGCGGAGATATTGTCCTGCATGATGACAAGCTCGGCATCAAGCTCGGTGACATACGCGTTCAGATCGCTCTTAAGGGAAGCAAGCCTGTTCTGGCTCGCGGTAAGATCGGATACACGGCCCGAAAGAGCTTCTCTTTCCGCAGTCGCAGCTTCAATCTCACGCTGCTTTTCCTCGATCAGCGCGTTGGTGTATGTGACAGCGGAAACCGGTGTCGTGTCCTTAAGTGGAACATACGCACAGACTATAGCCGTTGTCAGTACGATCGCTATGCTTTTTGCTATGATTTTCTTTTTCGCCATATTCTCTGATTGTCAGACTTTAAGGTACTTGCGTACGGTTATATAGCTTCCGAGTAATCCCATGCCCACACCGATGAGAATCGATACAGGCATCAGCACGCTGAAGATCTCCTCAAGTGAAAGGAAGCTCAGCATCGAAGAAAGCATCTCGAATCTGGTGGTGAGCATATTAAGTACATAATCATAGAGATAATGGATCAGGTACAGAGGTATCAGTGCACCTACAAGACCGATCATCATACCCTCAAGTACGAAGGGTGCCCTTACGAAAAAGTCCGTTGCACCGATGTACTTCATGATTCCGATCTCCTCGGATCTTACGGAGATACCTACACGTACGGTATTGCTTATAAGGAATATAC
>JAGCRJ010000253.1 GCA_017964745.1 Lachnospiraceae bacterium | reverse complement strand
TGTCTTCTGAAACAGTGAAAATATAATTCTCCCGGATGGCGGGGCATTCACCCGGTCCGAGTTCGATGACCTCATCCTTTAATGTCTTGATCGCGTCGGTTATCTTACCGGGCTCATAATTTGTCAGCCCGTTCATATCAAGGTAATTTACAAGCTCCTGTGCCCTTACGGGTTCACCTCCGTCCTTGGGAGCATAAATGGCAACTCCGAAGCCTCCGGGAGTCTTAATCACTTTGAAATATCCGTTTCTCATAAAATATCTCCTAAGCAGTTCAGGTCTGAGTAAGTATATCCATATACGGACCGAGCTTATCCTTCATCTTCTTAAGAGCTCTTGTATGAAGCTGGGATATTCTGGACTCCGAAACCTCAAGCGTCTGCGCAATCTCCTTGAGTGTCAGTTCTTCGTAGTAATAAAGAGTGATGATCTGCTGCTCCTTCTCGGAAAGTCCGCTCAGGGCTTCAGAAAGTTTCTCTGTAAGTTCCTTCTTGTCAATGTTCTCTTCGGGACTGAGGAAATGAGCGGTTGTCTGTGATGAAGGTGAAGAAGCTACATCCGCACCGGATTCGACAAACTCGTCCAGACTGACAAGTCCGGTTATCTTCATCTGAGACTGCCACTCGGAATATTCGTCATCGGTGATACCGAGAGCCTGTGCTATCTCTTCATCGGTAGCTACATGTCCCTTGGTGATCTCTATCTCATGGATCACGGCATCGATCTTTTTCTGCTTCTGTCTGATAGTTCTGGGGATCCAGTCCATCTTACGGATCTGGTCAAGTATTGAACCTCTTATACGAAGCGAGGCATACGTTTCAAATTTGACATCCTTGAGGTTATCGAATTTATCTATGGCATCGATCAGACCGAATATACCGTAGCTGCAGAGATCTTCAAACTCCACATTGTATCCGAGATACATGGAGAGTCTTCCGGCCACGACTTTAACAAGAGGAGCATATTCAATGATAAGCTTCTCCCTTACGTCTGCACCTCTGTTTTTGGCGTAGTCCTCAAGTAACTTTTTTCTTGATGCCTCGTCCATAGAAATTCGGTTTATCGGCCCCCTGTCATAATCTTAGGATCCTCAGGATCCTTCTTCGCTGTCCTGAGACTGTTCAATGACGGTCTCTCCGTCAGCATCCTTTTTAATAACTTCGTCTTCGACCATTGCTTCTTTGCTGTTGACCTTGTCAAAATGATCAAGGAACATCACTATGACACTGCCTATCGCATAGAAGATCAAAAATACGATCAAAAGACTGGCAAGCTTGTATATGATACTGTCTCCCCTGATGAAGGTGATCACCGCAGTGACCAGCCCCGCACTTAGCATCATGGTAAGGGGAATTAATCTTCTCTTCATCAGATGACCTTCTCCGGTTTACCTACCGCTTTGATGACATAGTCTCCGGTCTCCGGATAAAAAATGACCGTACGTCCGTAATTGAGACCCGTGTCTTCGGCTAAGATAGGTATGCCGAGTTCTTTTAATTTGGCTTTTACCGCCTCAACGTTTCTTTCACCGACATTGAGATTGGTTCTCGACGACATGGCGAACATCGTGGCTCCGCCGGCGATCTTGGCTACAACATTTCTCTTGACCGCACCGAGCTTTTCCATCTGCTTAAGAAGTTCGATGATACCCGTATCGGCAAACTTCGCGACATTGGTCTGATTTGCAATGACGGTGGAATCGGGAAGCATGATGTGTGCAAGTCCGCCTACCTTGTTGTTCTTGTCCCTGAGTGCTATACCGACACAGGAACCGAGTCCCAATGTAGTTATTCCGTTTGGAGGAAGGCAAGTCTTAAGGTCTGCCATTCCGACCTTTATGATTTCACTCATCTCTTATCTCCTTGGATCAAACACTTAAAACAGCTCAGACTTATACGGGTAATCCGAGGGAGGTGAGTATTTTCTTATAAGATTCGACATCCGGAACAAGAATGAAATATCCGTCGATCTGAACTTCGTCGAAAAACTTCGACTGGATCATGAGGATCTGATCTCCGTATATTCCGAACTCGATGGCAGGAACCGAAAGGATCGCGCCCGCCATATCAACGGTAAGTGCCGGAGGCGAAGGGTATATCTTGAGATTGGTAAGGGTTGAAAGCGAATTGAGATAAGCGCCGGTGATGATGTTTCCGACTTCCTGCATCGCGGATAATTCCATCTCGGTAAACTCTTCACCGGGATCGCCCATACCCATCATAACCTTATTGATCAGATACTTGGCGCTTTTCTGCTCGACAAGGAAAAGCATCGATCCGGTGATGTCTCCTTCAACTCCCAGGAATACACCGACCATGATCTGCTCTTCACCGCCGATAGCGGTTCCTACTTCGGAAAAATCGAGAAGTTCAACCTGAGGAACGCCCATATCGATCTTACATCCGAGCATCTGGGAAAGAGCCGTCATGGCGTTTCCGGCACCGATGTTTCCGATCTCCTTTAATACGTCATAGTAATTCTGAGTTACATCAGAAAGAGTAAGGTCGCTCATATAACCCCCAAAATGATTAATCAGATGTCATCAAGGTTAATGGTACCGATATCAAGAATGGAGATAAGCTGGTCTCCGTTCTTGCCTACTGCGCTGACAAACTTTCTGGCTTCGGGAGTGCCGCCCTCGGGAGTAGTCGATTCGATCTGGTCTTCTGAAAGCTTGATAACTTCCTTGACCTCGTCAACAAGAACTCCGATGCTTCCCTCGGATTCAACCTTGAGGATAATGATCCTGGTGTCGCGTCCGATCTCATCTTCGGAAAGTCCCATCTTCAGTCTGAGGCTCATTACGGGAATGACCTCACCGCGGAGATTGATGACTCCCTTGAGATATGCGGGAACCTTGGGTACTCTTGTGATCTGCTGCATCCTGAGGATGTTGTCTATATAATTGATATCGATTCCGAAATCCTCATCACCGAGGCTGATGACTATATACTGGAAGATCTCTTTTACAATCTTGGTCTCGTCACCACTCGCGGGAAGATTCTTAAGATCATTACTTAATTCCATATTAACCTGCCTTTCTGTAATCAAAGGAGTGCGTTGGTATCAAGGATGAGGGCAACTTCGCCGTCACCGAGGATAGTAGCGCCGCTGATGAATTTGACCTGTTTGATGTACTTTCCGAGAGATTTAATGACTATCTCCTGCTGTCCTCTGAGTTCATCGACAACGATACCTGCCATCTTATCGCCCTTCTTGACGATAACTACGGTAAGCATTCCGTCTACCGGAGGCTTAGCCTCAACTTCGATCAGTTCGTTGATCCTGATGAGAGGAAGAACCTGACCGCGGAGATTGATGACTTCCTTGTTCTCAACGAACTTGATATCCTTCTCGGATATGGTCTCGATGGTCTCGATGGAACCGAGTGAGATCGCATACTTCTCACCGCCGACAACAACCATGAGAGTCTGGATGATCGCAAGGGTAAGAGGAAGTCTGATGGTCCAGGTTGAACCTTCGCCGAGTACGGACTTAACACTTACTTCACCGCTGAGAGCTTCGATCTTGGACTTAACGACATCGAGTCCCACGCCTCTGCCGGATACATCGGTGATCTCCTTTGCAGTGGAAAAACCGGGATGGAAAAGGAGGTTGATCGCATCCTTATCTGCCATAGCTGCAGCCTGTTCGGGAGTGATGACACCCTTTTCGATAGCTTTGTTCTTGACTGCCTCAACATCGATTCCGTTACCGTCATCCCTTACTTCGATGATGACGTTATTGCCTTCCTGATATGCATCGAGGAATATGGAACCGGTCTCGGGCTTTCCGCGCTCCGCACGGATCTCTGCAGATTCGATACCGTGATCGGCCGAATTTCTGAGCAGGTGCATCAGAGGATCTCCGATCTCATCGACAACGGTACGGTCAAGTTCGGTATCTTCACCGGTCATGTACAGTTCCATCTTCTTGCCGAGCTTCTTGTTAAGATCACGGATCATACGAGGGAACTTCTGAACGGTATTTTCAATGGGAACCATTCGAACCTTCATGACGGATTCATGAAGATTTGTGGTAACGCTCTCGAGATATTCGATCTTCTCGTTGAAGTCGTTGTTCTCGGCACTGCCGGATGAAGCTGATACAAGGCTGTTCTTTGCAATGATAAGCTCGGAAACGAGATTCATGAGTGAATCGAGCTTCTCGATATCGACTCTTATCGTTCTGTTTACAACAGGCTTTCCGGGCTTAGCCGCGGGCTTGCCGGCTGCATTTGCGGCTGCAGCGGGTGCAGCGGGTGCGGACGAAGCTGCGGGAACCGCAGGTGAAGGAGCCGAAGGAGCGGATGCTGCCGGAGCTTCTTCCTGAGGAGCTGCAGCGGGTGCGGGCTCTTCATCTTCGAGATGTATCTTGTCAACATCAACGGGAGCTCCGACAACCTTTTCGATCTCGGATACATCGGAAGCAGCCTTGATGAGATCATCAAGGGGACACTCTGCGATAACGATCAGGGTGAAATCGAAATCAAACTTTTCATCCTCGATATCCTGTGAGCTGGGATTTGAAACAACGATCTCTCCGCCCTTCTCTTCGATGGCTTTGAGAACAAGAAATGCTCTGGCAGCCTTAAGTATGCAGCTTTCCTTTACGGTGACATTGATGCCGTAAACCTTCATGCCGGACTTAAGAGCTTCGCCGAGAACCTTGACCTGGGAATCGTCGAATTTGATCTGATTCCACTTGTCATTGCCGGAATCGGATGATTTGGAATCGGAAGCAGGTGCCGCATCACCTGAAGAAGCTGCGGGAGCCGCAGCGGCGGGAGCCTCGCCGGCACCTTTGCCTTCGAGGTATTCATTGAGAAGCTTGATGAGGGGTTCGTTTTCATTGGTTCCCTCATCGGAAGAATTCTTGATATTATCGGTATATTCCTGGAGGGCATCAAGGCACTGGAACAGTGTATCGATCATGTCGGGACCGACCTTGATATTGCCGGATCTTACCTCGGAAAAAACATTCTCCATATCATGGGTAAGATTCTGCATCCTCTTGTAACCCATGGTTCCTGCCATTCCCTTAAGGGAGTGAGCTGCTCGGAAAATCTCATTGATGGTGTCCGCATCCTCGGGATTCTGCTCGAGGTTCAGGATCTGTTTGTTCAGATTCTGCAAGTGTTCGTTAGTCTCATCAAGAAAGATCTCCAGATATTGACTGACATCCATAGTTTTCCCCTCCATAATATTATCTTGTTCAGGTTAGGAAATACCCACCTTCATTGATATCTCTTCGGCAACCTTATCAAGGCTGACTACCTGGTCGGAAAGACCTGCCGTGTAAACTGCCTTGGGCATTCCGTAGATAGTTGATGATGCTTCATCCTGTGAAATGACAAAAGCCTTGCGCTTTGCTTTAAGATTCTTGATGCCTTCGGTGCCGTCGGCACCCATGCCTGTGAGGATACAACATACAATGTGATCGAACTTGGTATCGATCAGCGATTCGAACATGTAATTCGCACAGGGCTTAACGCCCTCTCTGTTCGGCTGATCAGTGTAGTGGATCACATACGTTCCGGGTCTGCCGGGAACGATGTTCATATGCATACCGCCTGCGGAGATATACACATGTCCTTTTTCAAGTACCTGTCCCTCAGCCGCTTCACATACGGCTATCTTGGAAGTGGAATTGAGCCTCTGCGCAAGAGTCGCTGTAAAGCCTTTGGGCATATGCTGGACTAAAACAACGGGAGCATCGAGATTTTCGGGAAGGAACGGAATAACGCTCGAAAGAGCCTTAGGTCCGCCTGTAGAACTGGCGATGGCTACGATCTTGGATCCGACTATCCTGCTGCTCGACTTGGACAATAATCCGATCAGCTTCTGGGTTTCTTCCTTCTTCTGGCGTTCCCTGGTCCTGTCTGCAAAAACAGGAATTCTGGAACTTGCCACTCCGTGAAGAACTCTTAAGAACTGACCGACAAAGTCCGCTTCCCTACAGGAGTTGGCCTGATCGGGTTTGTGAACGAAATCCAGTGCTCCGAGTTCCAGAGCATCCATGGTGGTCTGAGCGCCCTCCATGGTGTCGGTACTTGCCATCATTACCCTCTGGGGCAGATTCGCTTTCTTAAGCTCCGAAAGGAACTGAAGTCCGTTCATCTTGGGCATGTTAACGTCCAGAACGATGGCATCGTAGGTATTCTTTTTTACAAGCTCGAGTGCTTCGATGCCGTTAATGGCACGTCCCGCAACTTCAAAAGCTTCATCGCTGCTTATTATATCACAGAGCACTCTTCTCATGAGTGCAGAGTCGTCAACTACAAGGATTTTTTTCTTCATATTCCACCTGTACCTAACGCTTCAACTGCTGTTTAAAAGCTACACTATCTCTTGAGATTCTTTCTTTCTTCTTCGAATATGAACCGGATGATCTCTTCCCTTGCACCGCGTTCCATGTTGATGTACTGGACTCTGTGCTCGTAGGTTCCGGGTCTGTTCTCGAGCTCCTTGACTACGAGGACCTTTCCGATGAGTTCATATTTCTTTCTTTCACCGCCGATCAGAAGGTTATAGCTGATGTAGAGCATGCTTCCGGGCTCATACTTCTGGTTGGACATGAATCTTAGTCCGCCGCCCGAGATATCAACGATAACGCTTCTCTTGATGGGAAGGTTGGGCTGGAGGTAAAGAGGGCTCTTGTTTGCTACGGCATTGACCTCTTCCTCTACAAGATTTCTGGAGCACATCTCGAGTGCGCAGCTGAATCTGTAGTATTCCCTGCGCTGGTACTTTCTGAGGTTGCTCGTAAGCTCAAGAACGAGAACATAGATATTATTGGACTTATAACGGTCGATGACCCTTACAAAGCACTGATAAAGGCCCGCACCGGTATAAACGATCATATTGAACTCGGCATCGACAGGAAGAAGTATCAGCTTGGTCTGTTCGATGGGCATCTGAACCTCTATGGAATCCTCGGAAAGGATGTCTACGATCTTGGTCTCGTAGTATCTGGCATTTTCATTTTTATCTTCGCCTTCAAGCTTACGATCCACAGCCGTTAATTCGACTCTGTCTCCGGGTGAAATAAAATTACTAAGCATAACACATCCTCCGTTATCTTCTGGTAACTATATGAGAGAAAAATGCCGCCATCCCCCTTGCAGGCCGCTGCGCTTCACCTTTTTCGTCAAGAAGCGCCCTGGCGATCTGTTCATATGCCTGAGATGATTTAGATGCGGGATTCTTAAGAGATACCGGCATCTGCTGCATAACCGCATCGGAAAGCTGGACATCATACGGTACGCATCCCAGGTATGTAAGCGGCAATTTCAAAAATCTCTGAACTACGGAATTGAGCTTCTTGTAAAGCGTCTGTCCGTCGGCTTCCTTGGTGACCCTGTTGGCTATCATCCTTACTACTGTTTCGTTCGGATTAAACCTCGGGTGCCTTGCCAAAGCCTTTAAAAGCGAATACGAATCGGTTATCGATGTGGGCTCATGCGTGGTGATGAGAAGTATCTCTCCGCTCGCCACGAGAAATTCAAGAACCGCATCAGAAATTCCCGCACCCGTATCTACGATTATTATATCAGCAATCGAATCAAGTTCCGACAGATTCTGAATAATATAATTCAGATAATCGTTGCTTAAGTTCGACATCCCCGCAATACCGCGTCCGCCGGATATGAATCCGACTTCACCGGGTCCCCAGGTTATGATGTCCTTGATGTTCTTGCCCTGATAGATCAGGTCGCAGAGATTATGCTTCGGCACGGTACCGAACATTATCTCGATATTCGCAAGTCCGAAATCGGCATCAAGG
>JAGCRJ010000252.1 GCA_017964745.1 Lachnospiraceae bacterium | reverse complement strand
TCGAGAAGGTTCCAGAAGGTCACGCTGGTGATATTTGCCTTTCCCGACTTCTTTGCATCCAGATAGATCTCGAAGAATTTCCTGTATCTGAGAGCCAGATCGTGCATCGAGCTTTCCGAAGGATCGGCATTGTGAATGTCGAGCTCTGTGACATGAATCTGAAGCCCGAGCTCTCCGTACATCTCAAGTGCGGTGCGGTAGGTTTCGTAATCGGGATGATCCATGAGCAGGTGGGACTGAAGGCCCATTCCGTCGACAAGTCCCTTATCCATAAGAGGCTTAAGGACATTTGCTATGATGAAATCCCTCTTCCAATCCTGTGAGGTCTCATAATCGTTGTAAAAGAGTGCCACGCCGGGAGCGGCATATTTTCTGGCAAACTCGAATGCCTTGATGAAGAAATCCTCTCCCACTGCGGAGGACCATACAGACTTCCTGAAGCCTCCGTCATCAACACACTCGTTTACGACATCCCATGCATAGATGACACCGGGATACTCCGTCTGTACGAACTCAAGAACGCCCTTGATATAGCTTTCAAGTCTTGCAAGGATGGTCTCCCTGTCCGCAAGAGCTTTGGATTCATTGTAATCGACACAGAAGAACCATTTCGGTGTCTGGTTATGCCATACAAGCGTATGTCCGCGCATTGCTATCCCGTTTGCCCTGGCAAATTCAAGATAGGGTCTTGCGGCTTCAAAATTGAGTGCGGGACAGAGATTGTACTTTGCGGGATCGGATTTGTTCTCATCCTTGTCCAGATAGTACATGGGCTTCATATCATTTTCGCATGTAAAAGAGCTGAACTGCGTAAGAAGAAGCTTCATATGAGCCGGTGTATGGAGATTCCACCTGTTTATTGCGGCTCCGACCTTAAAATACGGTTCATAGGCTGTCTTAAGATTCATGATCCCTCCTGTTGGGGCGGAATTGTGATTAATCGGGAATTCCCTTATATTATAATACGTTTTCCGCCATTATTTAATTAAATCTTAAAGAAATAACGCATAGATTCTTAAATTTTTATGTGTCAAAATATGCTTGTGATCACAAAAAAGGAGACCAGTCGGACTTATGAATGAAAAAGAGAATTCCAAACTCACCGTGCTCGTATGTGACGATGAAAAAGACATTGCCAATGCCATCTCGATATTCCTGAAATCCGAAGGCTACAACGTACTTACGGCAGGAAACGGCAGAGAAGCCCTTGAAGCGATCGAAAAAGAGGATATCCATCTTGTACTGCTCGATATCATGATGCCCGTCATGGACGGTGTAACAGCTCTTTCCAAGATCAGAGAGGTCAGCAACGTTCCGGTCATAATGCTCACGGCAAAAAGCGAAGATACCGACAAGATACTCGGTCTCAATCTGGGTGCCGATGACTATGTCACCAAGCCCTTTAATCCGGTGGAACTCATGGCAAGAGTCAGATCCGGACTGCGCAGATATATGCAGCTGGGCGGGAACACCGCCCAAGGAACCGGCGAAGATGAAATGATATGCGGTCGGATAAAGCTTGTCGACCGCACCAAGGAAGTATGGCTCGACGGCGATCCCGTTAAGCTTACCAGGACGGAGTACGATATCCTCAGATTCCTTATGATGAATCCCGGGAAGGTCTTCACTCCCATGGAGATCTACAAAACCGTATGGAAGGATGACACCATGGGATCCGAAAGCATCGTTGCCGTCCATATAAGACATCTTCGCGAAAAAATAGAGATTGACCCGTCAGAACCGAGATACATCAAGATGATATGGGGAAGGGGATATTTCCTGGAAAATAAACAGGAACGGAAAGGATAAGAAATGAAGAAACAGGAAAATGGCCTGAAAGAACGCCGAAAGCACGGTGCTCTGTTCTGGTTTATCATATCAGTCATAAGTTCACTTATATTCAGCTGCTTATTCGCCGCTGTCTATGTCCTTGCGGATATGGGGATATACGATTCCCCCAGATACTTCCGCAAGAACGTAAATGAATGGTTTCTGCACGATTATGCGGTATATGCTCTGTCCGACTATCAGGATGATTTCGGAATGAGCGAGCTTAAGAACACGAACTTCAGATACGCGGTATATTCGACCGATGAACCCTCAATGGTGGATCTGAGACTCAGATCGTCATACGAGGTCTGCAACCTGCCCGATGATATCCTGGCAGGTGACAAATCTGAACTTTTCAGATACAGTGCGACACTCGGAGACTATACGGGCTTCATATACAATATCGACTCAATATTTCACTCCTATAGCTACATCACCAATTATTCATCCTATGACAACGCAGATGTGGTACAGGAAAGGCATCCAATAACCGAAGTCATCTACGTCTGGAATACCGATATGGCATATGTGATAACCGGTGACGGCTACTATTTTCCCGTAGGACTGACGATCAGCTACGATGACGGCCTCGAAGAATGGAATGTCCGCTCAGCCGTGAATGACGACAGATCCTCATGGAACGAGAATGTCAAAAATATCGTCCTGCATTCCGATAACGGTGAAATATATTACATAACCCCCTATGATGTTATCGTATGCACTGCCGATCATCTCAGCAATCTGAAATCAGGCATAAAGTACAACTTTGTAAGCTATGAATCGGATTTCCAGACCTGGAGCATGATCACTTCAACCACTGCCGTCGAAAGACCGGTCGTCGGAAAAGACTGCTACCTCATCGCATGCGTTGCCGATCCCTTAAATTACGAATGTGACGATCTCTTTACCAGGATCGATCCCTGGATTGATCTCGCCATAAACACAAGATATCTCGTCATTGTACTTACGGGCGTTTTCGCCATCCTCGCCCTGGTAAGCGTAATATTATTCTGCGCCAGATTCTTCGCATTTGTCGCAAAGGGATTTAAAAAGCTCGGCTATCAGTGCAGGGAAAATATCAGGCTTACATGGAGACTGATCGGAATCGCTGTTCTCTGTACATTTGCGGAATTCATTGTGCTGGTTGGGGCATATGAAAGTTCGGCCGAGGAACTGGTGATCGCCGGATGGTTTGTACAGACACTGATCCTGTTCCCGCTGTTCGTGATCTCGGTTCTCCAGCTCAACCGTCTTGCAAAGGGAGCAAAGAGAATGGCTGAAGGAAATCTTTCCTCACCCGTAGATACAAAGCATATGTTCTACGATTTCAAGACTATCGGAAACTGCATCAACTCGACCGGCGAAGGACTTGAGATTGCACTGGCTGACCGCATGAAGAGCGAGAGATTCAAGACAGAGCTTATCTCCAATGTCTCACATGATATAAAGACACCTCTCACATCCATCATCAGTTATGTGGAGCTTCTTAAGGAACAGCCCGAGGGCGAACCCGCAAACCGCGAATATCTTGAAACCCTTGAGAGACAGTCGGTCAAGCTCAAAAAACTGCTCGAAGATCTTATCGAAGCATCAAAGGCGTCAACCGGAAACCTGAAAGCAGAACTTGAGCCCTGCAACGTCAACACGGTTCTTCATCAGGTGATCGGTGAATATCAGGAAAAACTCTCCGCATCGGACCTTGATCTTCGCATCAGTGTTCCGGAAGAACCCATAAGCATCATGGCGGATTCCAAGCATCTGCAGAGAGTACTCGATAATCTCCTGACTAATGTCTCTAAATACGCGCAGCCCGGCACGAGGGTGTATGTGAACCTGAGTGCAGGTACCGATGAAGCGGCAATCGAGATCAAGAACACCTCCAAAGAATCCCTTAACATGACAAGCGACGAACTGCTCGAGCGCTTCGCAAGAGGAGACAGTTCTCGAGGATCCGAAGGAAACGGACTCGGACTTTCCATCGCGCAGAGCCTTGTGGAGCTGATGAACGGAAAGCTCAAGCTTGTAGTCGACGGAGACTTGTTCAAAGTAATACTTCTCTTCCCGAGAATTTCAGAATAAGAAAGTGACCGCGTCGTAATAATCAGATCACGACGCGGTCGATGTTTTATATGGTAAAATACCTGTATGAATATCACTTTGAAAAAGCGCCCGGGCGCAGAGACGACAACAGTATATGAGAATAACGGAGTTCCGAGGATAAGCTATCTTTCACTGGAGAAGTATCCCTGGCTGTTCAACGGCTTTTCGACAAGGTTCGGAGGTGTGAGCACCGGATATTACGCGAGCATGAATCTTGCGTTCACCGTAGGTGATGACAGGGAAAAAGTCCTGGAAAATTACAGGCTGTTCGGAGAGTCGGTGGGAATAAGCCGCGAGCAGATGGTCTTTTCGGATCAGCAGCATACGACAAATGTAATGGAAGTAACCCGTGACAATCTCGGCGAAGGCATCCTGAAACCCAGATCATTCAAGGATATCGACGGGATCATGACAAATGAACCCGGAGTATGCCTTGTCACTTCCTATGCCGATTGCGTGCCCCTGTACTTTGTCGACCCCGTGCATAAAGCGATAGCACTCTCACATTCCGGATGGAGAGGCACGATAGGAAATATATGCCGGAATACCGTAAATGAAATGCATCGCTTATACGGAAGCAATCCTTCCGAGATGATAACCTGCATCGGTCCTTCCATATGCGCAGACTGTTATGAGGTCGGAAGCGATGTAGCGGATGTTTTTATTGAAGCGTATGGTATGGATTCAGGCGTGGTACTTCCTCATAACGGAAATGTCCCCGGAAAATACCAGCTTGACCTGACACGCGCAAATTTCCTGAATATGAAAAAAGCAGGCATCCCTGACGAAAACATTTCTGTTCCCGACCTGTGTACCTGCTGTAACGGCGAATTCCTTCATTCACACCGGGCATCACACGGAAAGCGCGGAGGCCTGTGTGCATTTATGATGATCAGGCAGTGAACTACTGTCTGTCAAAATATGCCTTCCCCGAATCGGGAAGGAAATAAGTTCTTATATATCCATCCGTAGAGACCACGACAAACTCGTTGGTCTCTTCTATATAGTAGACGTCATCTCCGTCTTCCTGCTCGGTCTTATGAAGAGCTCTGGGATCCGTGACCACGGCGGATGCGGCAAGCTCATACTCCTGTGCGGAGGCAAATCCCATGCTTACCCCGTGTTTTTCGTAATGCTGGTCAAGAAGCTCCTGTGATCTGAAACAGTACATCGGTGCATTGGGGATCTTATCCTCATAATACTGGGCCGTATGGATCGCTACGGTCTGCTGCTCCTGTGCCGATTGAGTGGCCTCAGCCATCTCCTTTTCGGACATCCTCACAACCATGCTGGAAATGACCGCGATCATAAGGATCGCCAGCGTAAGGATAATATATATTCTGAACCTCTTCTCCATTAACGAAAAACCTCAATATAATAGTACCGGGCTTAAGATCATCCGATCTCTTCGTCGGTCGGCTTCCTGACATTGCCCTTGAATCTTTCCTCGCAGCATCCGAAAGCCTTGTAATTCTCTCTCGCCTGCCTGAGGCTGACACTGTTTGCGCCGCCCTCAAGATCCTCATCGTCAAACTGTTTCCAGTCATCCTCCCAGAAACATACGGGGCATATATCAAAGTCACCCGAAGGTTTCTTTTTAAAAGTATAGCAACCGCAGCAGGGACACTTATATCTGATCTCGCCCGATCCCATCATCTTGGCATCTTCAAATACGTTTTTGTCCATAATCAGCGCCTTCCTTTCCTCATAGCTATCCTTCGGATACATTGTATATTTTATCACGTTTAGGCCCGATTTATCAAAAAAAGCCCGTAAATCGTACAAATTGACATATTTTCGGTAAAAAGAAGGCGGTGACATTTGCAGTCACCGCCACTTTTTCCCGTAATCCGGTCAATATAAGCACTCATAGAGAAGATTTCCGTCGCTGTCGTAGATCCTTTCATATTCATATCCGTAAGGATATTCCTTTGCAGGGAATATCATAAGCTTACAATCCTCAATCCTGTAACCGTCCTTCGTTACGACCTCCGTCCTGAATACAAGATCGTCACCGAAGCCAAGTTCCTGCTCGATCGTGAATATCTCTCCGGTCAAAGCTCCCTCCGTGATGTCCATCGTCTTTAATTCTTCACCGTTGGATAAATAAGTGATCCTGACGGATTCAATCTTTTCCGGAAAGCTGAAGTTCATACTGTACTGGCCTGTATATTTCGTTCCTCCGCCCAAAGTATCCTTACCGTCAAAATTACACGAGAACATGGGAACCGGTATATACTCCCAGAACAGCTCTTCGGGAAAATCGACCGTTTCATTTTCGATAAGCTCACCGTTTTTAATGCTTACAACGGGAACCGAACAATTATCAAACAGGCTCAGGGTTACGTTTCCGGTATACATTCCGTTACCGTCTTTTGAAAGCGCGACATCCTTTCCCGCAATACTCAGTGTCACCGAAGTGTCCGGGGTGAATTCCTTGAGCCAGAGTTTAAATCCGACGTCAACAAGATTATTTTCCGGATCCGATATTTTGTATTCAAAGTTTCTTACAAGCCTTTCGCCTTCTTCAATCTGACTTTTCAGATTCTGCATCTCAAACTGAAGCCCGTTCACTTCGGCATCAAGCTCGCCGATCCTGCTCTGAAGGCTGCCGATCATACCGTTTGCGGTGCTGATCCCCAGATAGGACAGTATCACTATGATCATGAGCACGATCTTGTATATTACACTTGCCGTGCTTCTCGGTTCGGGTATCGTGCTGTGAGTATCATGCACTTCGCCTTTTGTTACCTTATCGAGATGTTTGTTATACGCTATTATGCTTACCGAAATGATGATGACCGCGATGATCAGCATCAATATTATTATCCACAAAATACCTGCCATTTCTTACCTCCGTTCAGATATTGAAAAATCTTCTGAAATCACTGTAATAACTTCTCGTTACATCAACCAGTGTTCCGTCAGACATTGTGAGTATGTATTTCATCGAAAGTGACGGTCTTATCTTCTTTACATGCTTTCTTGCAATTATGACCGACTTACTGACTCTTAAAAATTCCTTCGGATCGAGAAGCGACTCCAGTTCATACATTCTGTCCTGTGAATGATATGTATCCTTCAGTGTATGGATCTCAATATCTTTCCCGAAACTTTCTATGTATATGATCTCGTCTGCGGTAATACTGACACGGTCTTTCTTTTCATCCTTTACGGATATGAATGCGGAGTGGCGGCCGGCCTCAGTGATCATGTATTCCGCATCTTCACCTGTCTCTATTCCGTGCTCGGCGAGATACTTTTCTATGAAGTCTTTCTTTTCGTCCGAAACCGATATTCGGATCTTCATATATCTGTTTTCCTCCTTACAGGGGTTATCATAACAGACAAAAAAATAATTAAAATACTTTTGCAATAAGATGCACCGAAATCAGGTATGAGTTGCACCGGGAAGATAGACTGCAAATTCCGTCTCAGTGTTTTCGGCATCCGAACGTGCATAGATATCACCGCATAATTTGCGTGTGATCTCATAGCATTCAAACAGGCCTATGCCGCTTCCGGGAATGCCTTCGGAATTCGAGCCTCTGTAGAAGCTGTTGAACAAAAAGGGAAGTTCCTTGTCGGGAATGACTTTACCCTTGTTTTTGACGGAGATAAGATATCCTTCCTCATCCTTGGAAATACGCACGTTTATTCCGCCGCCGTTTCCGTACTTGATCGCATTTTCCATCAGCTGTGAAAGGATGCGGCAGATACCGTCCCTGTCGCTTTTTATGATCGCATCCGATTCTAGTTCAAAGGAATGAGGGATCTTCAGAACATTAAGTCTGTTCCCGTATTCCTCATTCAGAAAACTGATAAGCTCATTCAGATAAAAATTCTGTATCGACGGCTCGAAATCAACGACGCCGCCCTGTGCTTTATCGATGAGTTCCTTGACGATCGATGCGATCTCATCCGCATTCCTGCTTATCTTTCCGGCAACCTCGGCATCGCTTTCGTTCACCTTTCCGTCAGGCTGGTACAGGCCTGTGGAAATGGCATCCGCATAAAGCTTGATATTCGACACGGGAGTCTTGATCCCGTGTGCTATCGTCGTGAGCATGGTAAGATGCTCGCGGCTGAGTTCGCCGATCCTTCTGCGGTCGCTTGTAAGGCGGTCACTGAGCATGTTGATGCCCCAGGTAAACCTTCCGAAGAAGCGGTTCTTAGTCTCGGGAAGTTTTTCCGTCAGCTGGTTTTTTGAAAGTTTTTCGGGATATGATGAGAGTTTTTCAAACGGTCTTAAGATATGAGTCCCGATGTAGATGCATACTCCGAGAGTGATAAGAAATGCTGCGGCAATGCACAGTTCCGTAAAGATCAGCAGTTTGGAGAATCTTGATTCGCCGTATTCAAAGACAACGAATCCGCAGATGCCTTCGGAGGAACGGAGTACCCACAGCTTCTCATAATCCTTATCGGGATTTATAAGACTGACTTCGCTGTTCCCCGCTTCCGCGGATATAAAATATACTCTTTCGGGAATCGTATCATTCCCGTATTCTTTTTTCAGTTCATCTATGCGTGCGTAATAAACCTCGTCTATCCCGGCGCATACCGAATCTGCAGTGATCTCTTCCCCGCTGTCAGAAAGATACGATTCGAGTTCATTAAAAACACGGTTCATGAGAACATAAGCACTGTCCTCATTCCTCCTTATGACCTTGGAAAACAGAATATATGCAGACAGAAAAAGAAGTGCGTAAAGAAGCACCGTAACCGTATACAGTTTCGCCGCTCTCTTCAATTCTCCGCACCTCCGAACTGATATCCGACTCTCCAGACCGTGCGAATGAGTTTTGGATTCCTGGGATCGTCTTCAAGCTTTTCCCTGAGCCACCTGATATGTACGTTAAGACTTCCGAGGTCACTGAAGCAGTCTACTCCCCAGATCTCGTCAAAGAGCTTTTCTTTTTTCAGGACAGTCTCCGGATGTCGCATCATATATTCGAGCAGTTCGAATTCCTTGCCGGTTATCGGGACGGGTTCTTCATTCTTAAACACAGTCTTGGATGCAACGTCAAGGGTAATGTTTCCGTATGTAAGGAGCTGCCTGTCTTCCGTAAGGTCATAGGTACGCTTCATAAGTGCCTTGATTTTAAGACCCAACACCTGAAAGGAAAACGGCTTGTCTATATAATCGTCCGCGCCGACCTCATATCCGAGAATCTTGCTCTGTTCATCGGTCTTGGCACTCATCATGAGGACGGGAAGCTTCTGCTCCTTCCTTATCTCCTGCAGGGTTTCGTATCCGTTCATTCCGGGCAGCATAACGTCAAGAAGCAGCATTTTAAATGCTGCTTTCCCGATCAGTTCCAGACCCTCTTCGGCGCTTCTTGCAAGCTGCACCGAATAGCCTTCACGTTTCAGAAAATCGTGAACGAGGGTTCCGAGTTCTTCATTGTCTTCGATTATGAGAATATCAGTCAAACCTTATATTCCCCACCAATAAGTATTCGGGTATATCATCCGCACACTCTCCCGTCGTAAATGCCACATGGATATCCCCGGTAGCATAATCGACGATCACGGTATGTACGGTTCCGCTGTTGTGGACATTCGCGACTTCATACTGATCCACAACCTCCCTTGCCATTATACCCTTTAGATCGGCAACTGAAAACTTTTCCGTTTCACTTACCCAGTTATTATACTTCACAAAACGTATCATATTGCCGGGGTCACCCGAAAAACCGTCCTGGTTTCCTTCCGTGGCGTAAGAATTCACTATGCACAGGGTATCGGGAGTGTTCCAGGCTAACCCCTCCATGAGAGGAGTTTCGGGGGTTCTGATGACAGACCGGGCCCTGCCCTCTGCCACTGCTTCTGCAGTTGCATTCTCACAGCAGAATGCATCACGCCTGTCGGTCACGAGAAGATTGTGGCACCATGTGTAGCTTCCGCTGTTTTCACTGAGATACTTTGCGGCATCCGCAGCATTGTCGAAGTTTTCGAGTACATATCTTATATCAAATGTATAGCTCTTCTTTTCTTCATATACGAAGGGCATATGGTTTACCGTTCCGACATCCAGAATGCCGATCATGACACCGTCGTCATTCACCGCGGTTATCATGTCAAAAAGTCCGAGTACGCTTATTGCGGTAATGCTGTTTTTGCCCTTCTTCATAAATGTGACTGCATGGATCTGTGTCATCTGGGCTGAACTTCCGAGATTCCATTCAAGATTTCTCATGGTAAGTCTTTCCCCGCTCTCAGTCCTCGATCCTCCTATGGACAGGGCGCTGCATGCGGTGGGTCTGAGGGCATCGGGGATCAGCTGCATTGTAAGAGCTTCGATGTAGCTGAGCTTTCCGTTTTCGAGATAGCCTTCCTCTCCGTCCGCTATGGTCCTTGCAAAGCTTTCCACTTCTTCCCTGTATTCGTCCGGAAGACCCGAAATAAGTGACATTATCCTCTTTTCAAGTGAATCATACCTGATATCCCTTCCCGAGAATGCATTTCTTATATTCTCGAACAGGTAAGGCTCAAACACGATCTCATAATCCGGAACGGCTTTCAGTATTGTCTCCGCATATGCGGCTCCGACATCCGAAGGAGTTCCTTTTTCATAATCGAGTGTGACACCGTAGTATGACGGATACCTGACTATGGTGCAGAGTCCGTTATCCGATACAGTTTCAGAGACGGGTTCCTCCGAAGGGCTTTCATCGGTATACCCGGCAGGTGTCTCGACATTAAGCGAACCCACCTTCACCATCCCATTCGATGTTACCTGTGCGGAGGAAGAGCATCCGCCAAAGGTGAAAAGAGTTACCGCAGCAGTCAGTAATGTGATGAATTTATTTATTCCGGGTCTTAGTGTACGGTTATTCATTACGGATCCTCCATATCCTGATCTGATCCATCGATCTGAATGATACAGCCATAACGGCCGAGATTATCATGACAAGTACCGCCGGCAAAAGAATAAGAACAGAAACCGGAGGTGATGCTATCTTAAAAGAAACAAGTCCGAGCACGGCACTTCCTATCTTGTTGAACAGCCATTTGTTCAATGTGAATGCGCTCAGCAGTGCCAGAGCGGTCGAAAGAACTATCATGATCAGCAGCCTGTAATAATGCCATTTCCTCACAGCCCACTTATCGAATCCCATACTCTTAAGCATTGCAATGTCCGAAGTCTCCTCTTCAATAAAGATCTGCTGATAGAGGAATGTCATCGCAAAAAGAGTGATCGCCATTATCGTACCTGTAACAAGTGCAAGCAGATCGAGCAGTTTACCGAAGGAATTCCCAAGGTCATAATCGAGAGCCTGATCGTAATCCCAAACAAGTATCCTTTCATCAACTTCACGCATTTTCTCGATATAGTATGCATGCTCCGATCTCGGTGCATCGATCGATTCGTTAAAGAGATCAAAGTCTTCACAGTACATATTGTCATCGGCCTGAGCCAGGAAAAAAATAGGGGTCCTGCTGTTGCCCATGGTCTCGACAAATGCCGTGATGATATAATCCTTCTGTCTGGTTTCTACGGTAAATCCATCCTCACCGTATACCTTATATTCAAGTGTGACAACATCCCCAAGCTCGGTTCCGTTTGTCAGTGCAAGGAAATGAGATGCCGCAACTTCATTGGGAAGCGAGGGAACCTTTCCTCCCTTTACATATGTCATCCTGCTCAGATCAACGTCTCCGAAAGCAATGGCTGCTCCGCTTTTTTCACCGTTCATGATCACAAAAGAGGTCTGCTCATCCATAAGCTGGATATCAACGGGAATACCGTGCTCGTTATAAAGCTGCTCATAATATAAATACAGATTCTTATAGCTTCCGGTCATTTCGAGCAGCTTATCCCTGAGACCGTCTTCCGGTCTGATCATAAAATCCCTGTCCGCTCTTGACCAATATGTCTTTCTGTATTCGTCGCTCACAACCGTAGCCTTGATCTGGAACTGCAAAAACAGGATCGTCATCCCGATCATGTAACTGATGACAAGGAAAATATATCTCTTCATCTTGCGGATTATATCCTGAAGCGCAAGAAAAAGCGGTACGGATGTATTTTTTCTTTTACTGAGGGACACACCGGGTATCTTACTGAATCTTTCTCCTTTTCCTTCACCGTGGATCGCATCCATTACGGAGATCCTGTCGATACGTCTTAACGAAACAAATGAGAAGACAAGCATCAGGAGCATAAAGATGATACAGGTTATAACGCCCAGAAGGATGATCACATTTTTATCGGGATTCAGGGTGTTGGTGACAAACCTGCTCACCATGTATTTTTCAAGCGGAATGCCTGCGATCAGACCAATAACTCCGCCCAGAACCGCAAACGCGATATACTTAACGACAAAGAGCGATTTATAAGACAGCGAATCCACTCCTATCGCCCTCATCGTACCGATCTCTTTTTCCTCGCGCTTGACAGTTGCCTGAAGGCTGAAGGATATGGCCATAAAGATAAGGATTATAAGTGCAATTCCCATCAGTCCCATGAATATACTGACTATGAGTGAGATCATTGCTTCATCGGTAAAGGCATTGCTCTTTCCGGTGGTGACGGTGTGTATCCGGCCGTTTATCTCACCGTTTTCATCCATCATACGTAATCTGTCGTTGATCTCCCATCCCCATTTCTGAAGCTCGGAAACAGTTTTAAAGGGATTGACCAGCTGTATGTCATACTGATCCACCTGTGTTGTAAACTCTTCGCAAAGTGTCTTGTAATCCCTGTCAGAAAACAGGATCTTGGTCATCATGGATGAACTGGGATCCTTATATATATCCGACACAACAAACCTGTATATATTTCCCATATCCGTGGTGATCATGATGCTGTCACCTATCTTCGTATGAGAAGAAGAAGCAGTCACCTGTGAAAGTGCGACGCATCCGTCATCCAGAGTGATCGGCTCATCGTGCATATCATACGGGATGTTCTGATCAGTGCTCACGGGGGATATGAGAAAGTCCGTCTGATACAGACCGGATACGGTTCTTTTATCTATTTTCTCAAAATCCAGTCTTCCCGTACTTGCTATTATCCTCTCCGATACGGATATCTCATTTATCTCAGAATATTCCTGCATCAGACCGATTATCGTATCCTGCTGTTCTTCGGCTGAGGATACGCTTCTGTCGACGATCAGTATGATGTCGGAGGTGTTGCACTTTTCGTATGTTGTATTGATGCCGGCGATGAAGGTATAGACAAATCCCGCACTCATGACAAGAAGAGTGGCTGCCAGAATCATGAATATGAATAAGACTATATTTAAAACGACCTTATCCTTAAGGTCCTTTTTAAGCATTCTTAAATACACTTTACCACCCCATCTCCTCAAGCCATTTTCTGAGTTTTCTTTCCCTGAGCGAAAGCTTCTCCGCGGAACTCATCCCGTCAGATGTATTTATCTTGCCGAGTACCAGTTCACCCTGTATGTCGCCGTCCATCAGGTAGATGATCCTGTCGGAACTTGCCGCAACCTTTTCGCTGTGGGTTACCATGAGAACCGTGGTGCCGGCTTCATTCGCCTTGACCATTTCGCCGAGAACCTCCATGGAAGCCTTTGAGTTGAGTGCTCCCGTGGGCTCATCCGCAAAAAGAACCTTGGGGCTGTTGATGAGTGCCCTGGCAAGACAAGCTCTCTGGAGCTGTCCTCCGGAAACCTCAGTGATCTCCCTGTCAGCGGTTTCTATGATGCCGAGTCTTCTCATAAGGTCTTCTGCCTTTTTGTTAACCTCTTCCCTGCTCATAAGCGCCGCCTGATAACCGGGGAGAACTATGTTGTCCATGATGCAGAGCTTCTTCATCATATACATCTGCTGAAAGATGAATCCCATCTTGATAAGTCTGAGTTTCGTGAGCTGCTTGTCATTCATTTCAGAAATATCATCCCCGTCAAATATGACCTTGCCTGCGGTCATATCATCCATTCCGCTTATGGTGTAAAGGAGGGTGGATTTTCCGGATCCGCTCGGTCCCATGATCGAGACGAACTCCCCTTCTTCTATCTTGAGATTGATGTTCTGCAGGACATTGTTGCTGTATCCTTCAACAATATAGGTCTTGCAAAGGTCTCTTGCTTCCAAACAAATATCTGCCATTTTTAATACCTCTGTACCGATATGAAACACAGTTTTTCCGTTTACAATTGAATGCTAACATTTCAATTCTTAAAAAATCTTTAAACGTAAGATAAATTTTTTTTGCATAAAAAAATCCCTGCGAGGATCTGTCCCGCAGGGTTTTACCTTTCAGCTCCGATCAATCGGTTATTCCGAGCATTTCTTCCGGAAAAGCAGATGGTTGAAAAAAGCAACCTTTTTAAATTCTTCCATCATACTTGCCTTTGTTTCCAGCTCC
>JAGCRJ010000251.1 GCA_017964745.1 Lachnospiraceae bacterium | reverse complement strand
TCCCATCCGTACCTGATAGGAAGCGAATCCTCATCAACTTCATCGTATGGACCGAAATAGTATTCCAGATCACTAAATTCATAGTGATCGTCAAACGCCGCAAAAACATCCGCTGTTGCAGGTTCATTCAGATATACAGGTCCCTGGGGCTCGGTAAATTGCGACCACGCTTCCTTAGCTTCTTCCTCCGCATCGTGAATGACTTCATTTATTACGGCGACAATATTGTAAAAGCTTTCGTGCTTCTTGCCTCTTCCGTGTCCCGCACCGTATCCGCCGCTCAGATACGTTCCGTCCTCAGTCTTCACCTCGATATAATATGTCGCACCGTCATAAATATCGTCCACGCTCATATCTTCGGGAAGCTTTTCGAATTTATTGTCAATTACCGAACCAACGATCCTTTCCCATCCTTCCGGACTGAGATCGATCCACTGCGATGAATACTCATCTTCGTCAGGCATCTCATCATCAAAATAATGATAACCGCCGGTGGCATTCATCCAATACTTGGTAAAGTCATATGTTGTGATCCTGTCAGGAGTGATGACATACACGATATATGCGGCAGGATCTCCGGTACATACAAGATAAGTTATCTGTTCATATACGGATGCATCCGATACAACAAACGGGTCCAAACTTGGGTTCATAGGTGGGCTTTCTATAGGTTCCGGTTCTCCGCATGCCGCAAGTAAAAGAATCAGCATCATCACTGTTAAAAGGCTTATTATCCTGTATTTTTTCATAATCCCCATCCTTTACAAAAACCACGGGAGCTTATATTCTCCCTTGCATAATTATACAACGGAAAAAACGTTTGCTGCGTCACTTTTTATCATATTCTCCCGTAAAATTGTAAAAAAAGAACCCTGCGGACAGACCCGCAAGGCTCTTTGCAGCAATATTCCCATCCGGTCATGAAGCATGATAATACATATAATCCACCAGCCGGTATCCGTATTCGGAGTCGGTGGGCTCCATTGCAAATCTTACGTATCCCAGCTCCTCTTCATAATCTTCACTCATACTGAATATTATTTCGGTATTTACTATGATCACGGATGAACCCTCCGCAACGGACACTATCCTGCTGAATGTATTTGATAAACTTCCGAATGAGTAGCAATATCCGTCTTTAAGACAGATTATTCCGGTCTCCGGTCTGTAGTCCGGATCGGACTCCGGTTCAAACTCCCTTTCCTCATCCAGCACTTCTCTGTAAAATGCCGTAAGTTCGGATGACTGCATTCTGTAATCCGAAAACGCCGAATCCTGCCCGAGTGCCGCCGGTTCATCGGGATCCACCGCCTCTCCGTATTGGCATACAACACAAAAATCATTTTGAGAATACGGAGAACCGTAATCAATGGTTTCTGTCGAATTATGGATCATCATGGAAACAAGGTTAAACAGATCCGATTCATCCGATGAAAAATCTTTGGGATCGGTAAAACGGTATATCGTATCCGCACCTTCCGGTATCCCCCTGATACTGCTTTTTAATATCACAAAATGATCGTCGTACCACAGTTCAACGTCTCTGAGTTTCATCCCCGGTCCGATGGTGATCCAGGCCATGCCGCCGTCTTCCAGTTCCCAGCCATACATGGTTATGTCCGTCTCCGGGTTGACCGCCTGATACGGTCCGATCAGATTTTCAAGATCTTCGAAGGTACAGATATCGTAATCAAGATTTTCAAATAAATCCGCTGTTGCCGGATAGTATTCCGCAGACTGAACCGGAGGTTCGCCGGAACCGGCTCCGGATGCTTCACGGGATTCATTTATGATCTCTTCCAAAGTGGAAACAATCTCCGCATATTGCTTCTGATTCTTACTGTTGCCCAGTCCGGCACTGATTCCTCCGCACATATGTGTTTCTTCTTCCGACTTCACTTCGATATACGAAACAGGGCCGTCGATCAGGTACAGAATACCGAGATCTTCAGGCAGATTGGAAAATTTATTTTTTCTTATGGTAGCAATGAGTCTTTTCCATTGTTCAGCAGTCAGATCATATTCTTCAAGAGTGTATTTTCCCTCCGGAGGAAGGGAATCTTCAAAATAGTGATACCTTCCGCTGTGATCTTTCCAATAATCTGTCAGATCATAGCAGACTAACTTATCGATGGTTATGATATATACATTATAAGATCCGGGATCCGAAGTGCACGCGAGATATGTTATCTGCGTACTTTCGGGAACATACCCGGTATTGTCCCCGGCATCATATGGAGTAGATGTTTCCGTCTGCGGTTCATCCTCAGGTTCCGGCACGGTTTCTTTTTCACCGCATCCGGAAAATATAATAAGGCATGTAAGCATTGCCGTTATCTTCAGGATATTTTTCATATGTTTTCTCCGCTTTATCCGGACTGAATGGCATGGTCCCTTATACGTCACATCATCAGTATACTCGATGATCTCACATATTTGTATAAAAAAACAGGGAGTCCGTAATGGACTCCCTGCCGATATTTGACTTATTATCTGTCAGCGATAGCTGCCTGAGCTGCTGCAAGTCTCGCGATGGGTACGCGGAAAGGTGAGCAGGATACATAGTCAAGTCCGATCTTGTGGCAGAACTCAACGGATGAAGGATCTCCGCCGTGCTCACCGCAGATACCGTAGTGAATGTTCCTG
>JAGCRJ010000250.1 GCA_017964745.1 Lachnospiraceae bacterium | reverse complement strand
ATACTTCAGAGCGGCTTCTCGGAAGGCGTTCAGCTCAGATGCGGAGAGGCATATCTCGAAAAGCTTGCAGGTTATCTCGGATGCACTTACGGCGGAACGCTTGTCAAAGGCGGGAATTTTGAGATAAGATTCTTAAATGATGAAAACAGGTCCAAGGCAACAAGTCCCTATGCGGAAATGGGAAGAGAATTCTCCGCAAACGGTAATTTCAATTCGGATAAATGCAAGGCCTTCACCGGTCCCGAAATATTTCCCGCACCCGTAAGACTTCTCGTCGGTTTCTTTTTTAAGACCGCGGTCAGAAAGAGCTTCGAAAAGGATGCGGCAAGTCTCGGATGTGAAAGACCTCTCGATTACAGACCTTATACCTAAGCAGTGTGAAGAATGGGAAGAAAAGCTCAGATAACAAAAGAAATGATTCTGGATGCGGCGTATGAACTTCTGGACGAAGGCGGTATCGGTGCTGTGGGCATCAAGTCGATAGCGAATAAACTGGGTTGCTCCACGCAGCCGGTATCATGGCTGTTCGGAAGTATGACCGATCTGAAAAAGGAATTGTATTTCTACAGCGGAAGAAGGCTGTACGCCCCTATGACGGAAGCTATAAAGGGAAAGGAAGCACTCGAGGCGTTTTTCGTTTCCGGCAAGGTTTATCTGTCAAATGCATGCGATCATCCTCATGTTTTCAGATTCCTGAATGTGGACGATCCCATGGATACGATAGGAGATGACGTAGCCGAAGGCAGGAGCATATTTGAATTCCAGTTTGACGAGGATGTTTTCAAGCTCCTTTCAAAGGAATACGATGTATCCCCGAAACTTCTTGGAGAAGCAGTAAGGGATACGGTCATATATACCCACGGTCTCGCACTCATGATGATATTCGACAATTACAGGATGCCCAAGTCCAAGGCCATAAAGATGATGTACAACATGGGCGTGACGCTTCTCGGAAATCTGGGAATCAAGACAGATAAAAAGTTCTGTTGAATGCGTGAGACAGCGGAACGGCTTACTGAGTTTCACCGATGATCATATAGATTTACACCAGGGACAGTTCCCGGATTTACCGGATCCGGAACTGTCTTTTTTATAATCTTAAAATAAACAGCATATAACAGTTGACAACAGTTATAAACTGTTATACACTGTTTACTGTAAAGGAGGTTAGTGATGAAGATTATCATTAACAACACTTCAATGGTCCCTGTTTACGAGCAGCTCATGGATCAGATCAAACAGGAGATCATAGGCGGAGGACTTAAGGAAGGGGACGCCCTCCCTTCGGTACGAAACCTGGCAGGCGAACTTAAGATCAGTGCACTGACCGTTAAGAAAGCCTATGACAAACTTGAAGAAGACGGCTTCACCGTAACCGTACACGGCAAGGGAAGCTACGTTGCGGCTACGGATATACCGCTCGCACTTGAAGCAAGACGCAAGGCGGTAGAAGAGGAATTCTCCTCGGCTGTATCCAAGGCACGCTCCGCAGGACTTAAGGATGATGAGATCAGAGATATCTTAGAGATCCTTCTTGAGGATGAGTAAGAAACCTGCACATATTATGAAAGGCATAAAAATGATCAGATTAAATAATCTACAAAAAGAATATAAAGGCTTTAAACTCGACATCACAATGGACATTCCCGAGGGAAGGGTAACGGGTCTCATAGGCAGGAACGGTGCCGGAAAGACCACAACACTCAAAGCCATCCTCGGACTGATCGAGCCCACTTCGGGTGAGATAGAAGTCTTCGGAAAAAAGCCCAGGGAATTTACCGCAGAAGACAAAAAGCAGATCGGAACCGCACTTTCTTCATCGGGCTTCAACATGGTCTTTACCGTTAAGGATGTCACCGCTATCCTCAAAGGGTTTTATAAAGATTTCGATGAAGACGATTTCACGAAAAAATGCAAGCAGCAGGAGCTTCCCTTTGATAAGCCGATCAAGGATTTTTCGACCGGCATGAGAGCAAAGCTCAGGGTTCTTGTTGCGATGAGCCACTCGGCAAAGCTTTTGATCCTTGACGAGCCCACGGCCGGACTTGATGTCATCGCCAGAAACGATGTCCTTAACATCATAAGAAGCTATCTCGAGGAGGATTCCTCCAGATCCGTCATCATAAGCTCGCATATCTCTACCGATCTTGAAGGCTTATGTGACGATATCTATATGATCAACGGCGGAAAGATAATCCTTCACGAAGATACCGATACCCTTCTCGGAAAATACGGACTGATCAAGCTCAGCAAGGAAGAATACGAAGCTCTGGACAAGAAGTACATTATCGGCACCAAGGAGGAAAGCTTCAGCGTTACCTGTCTGACATCGGAAAAGCAGTTCTACGCCGAAAACTATCCCAAGGCAGTTATTGAGAACGCACATATTGACGACATAATAGTCTTCATTCTCGGAGGTGAAAAATAATGAAAGGTTTACTGATAAAAGATTTCAAGATACTGATGAATCAGAAAAGATTCATGCTGATGTTCATCTTTGTTGCGATCATTCTCAGTTTTTCCATGGATACATCATTCATGGTCAGCTATATTTCGATGATAGGCACGATCCTTACGCTTTCCACCATCTCGTTCGATTACCAGGATGAAGGTTATTCATTCCTGATGACTCTTCCCATAAAGCGCGGTGATTATGCGGTAGGAAAGTATGTATTTACCGTTCTTGGACTTGCCTCCTTCTGGGCAATCTCCATGGTGCTTCAGTTTGCATCATTCTTCATACGGAGGGTTGAGTTTGATCTGACGGAGACACTTGCTGCGGATATCTGTCTGCTTCCGCTGTTCATATTCGTCGCTGCCGTACTCATACCCATCGAGATCAAGTTCTCTCCCGAAAAGGTCAGGGTAGTGATGTTCCTTTTCTTTGGTATCGTATTGGTTGTGGCAATGGGTGGCAAAGCTTTACTGGGAAGGCTGGAGGATACGACCGGAAGCGATATCTTATCAAAGCTTGACGCACTGAATGCGGTAAATCCCGTAATGCTCATCCTGGGAGTCCTGGCAATATCGGTAATAATGCTTTCGATCTCCATGATCATCAGCATAAGGATCATGGAAAAGAGAGAGTTCTGAAAAGAAAAACAGGGGGACGGTTCCTGTGAACGCAGGAACCGTCCCCTCGTTCACCCCTAACATAAAGATAAGTCGCAGGAGAATTTCCTGCGACTTATTTATTCGTATGATCAAGTGTTTTATTTTTTTATGAATTCTTTTT
>JAGCRJ010000249.1 GCA_017964745.1 Lachnospiraceae bacterium | reverse complement strand
GGCGGTGCCAAACTTACTCCCGAGATCAGAAAAGCATATGCCGATGAAGGCATGTATATGATGAATGCCTACGCTCTTTCCGAGACATCATCGGGATTCAGTATCGATTATCCCGGTGAAGAGGATATGGAAAGCGTCGGTACTCTTTTCGAGGATGTCGATGCCGTGGTTCTCGATCCCGATGAAGAAGGATACGGAGAGCTTGCGATAAAGGGAAGTAATATCTTCCTCGGATATTTCAACGATGAAGAAGCGACAAAGGCCGCATTTAATGAGGACGGATATTTCCTTACCGGTGATATCGGAACCATTAAGAACAACCATGTCTATCTCAAGGGAAGGAAGGATACGAGGATCACTCTTTCAAACGGAGAAAATATCTCCACAAAGAGGATCGAGGAAAGAGTTAAAGAGGTCCACGAAAGCATCGTTGCGGTCAAGGTGTATATGAGAGGCGACCTTCTCTGCACCGACATATATGTAAATGATTCTACCGCTCCTAAGGATGCGGGCGAATGGGAAGCTCTTATCGAGAAAGTCAACGGAAACGTATCAAAGTTCGAGAGGATCGGTAAGTACAATATCATCAGCAGTTCCCAGATGCTTAAGTGATCCTGAGGGAATAAAGGGCAAAAAAGCGGCTTATGTTCCGGGAACATGGGCCGCTGAAATTTTATAAAAATATTTTTTGTGATGAGCGCACATTTTGCCCCGGTCATTCGTTAATCATAATGAAGGGAGGTCAAAAGCCGGATCCATGGATTTAGAAAAAGCATATGACAAAATATACCGGTATGCGTATTTCAGGGTGAAAAACGTGACTGTAGCCGAAGATATCACGCAAGAGACTTTCCTTCGATTCTTTGCAAAGAGCGGAACCTTTCACGAATATGATATGAAGTATCTGTACACGATCGCAAGGAACCTCTGTATTGACGAATACAGGAGGGTGAAGCCGGAGGAGCTTCCCGAAGAAGGAAGTGAGGCCGAAACGGCGACCGACTTTCCGGAAGAAAGCATTATCGTACGTGAAGCGCTTGAAAGACTTACGGATGAAGACAGGGAGATCCTGCTTCTGAGATATGTGAACGATGAACCTGTCGGAACGATCTGCAAGGCACTCGGCATTTCGAGATTCGCATTATACAGAAAAATTAAAAATGCCGAGGAAGAACTTAAGAAAAATCTGAAGGAGGATGAATGATGGACAGAGAGCTTAAAAACCGTTTGGCCGATGCATTTCATGCTCCCGAGCCCGAAAAGAAAGAAAGCTTCATCAAAAACCTGCGTCCCAGGGAGATCGGAATACTTGAAATGATCCTTACCCAAATCCCTTATATCAGGCTTCCGATATGGCTCTTTTCACTTTTGATCGTGGCGGTTGCGATAGGCGGGTCGGTACTCGGAATGGAGGATACCGAATTTCAGATCACTATCCTTATGCCTTTTACCGCGGCGATCACGGTACTTGAAACACACAGGTCTGTAAGATATAACATGTCAGAGCTTGAGATGGCAACAAGGTTTTCACTGAGGAGCGTTGTCTTTGCAAGACTGCTTATTCTCGGGATCGTATCAGGTATAGTTCTTGTCATAGCATCTCCGGTGATCGCAGCTTCATTCGGAAGGAGCACGGTTCATACCGCTATCCGTATCCTTATACCTTATCTTATAACAATGATAATAAGTCTTATCATCGAAAGAAGTTCCCTTGGAAGAACTCACGGATACTCATCCTTTGCAGTCGCGGGACTGTCACTGTCCGTTACGGCATGGGCATATAACTGCGCACCGCTGATCACTGCAGGATATGAAGAGTTTGTTTCGGTATGGGGACTTCCGACGGTTATCATTCTTTTGGCTCTGACATTTACTGAGCAGTGGAAGACCGTCAAAACTGTGGAGGCATTTGCATGAAATTATCTGTAGACAGAATTACAAAACAATACAAAAACAAGATTGCAGTGGACAGGATCTCCTTTGACCTGACGGAAGGTGTGACGGGTCTTCTCGGAGCAAACGGTGCGGGAAAGACCACGCTCATGAGAATGATGTCGGGAATCCTTACACCCACGGGCGGAGAGATCAGTGCGGACGGCATTCCCGTCCAAGCGGAAAATTACCGTGCGCTTCTCGGATATCTTCCCCAGGATTTCGGTTATTATCCCGAGTTTACCGCAAAGGAATTCCTGGAATACTTTGCCGCACTCAAAGGCATTGAAAGAAAAAGAGCAAAGGAAAAGACCAAGGAACTACTCGAACTGGTCGGACTATCCGATGTGGCGGGGAAGAAGATCAAGACTTATTCCGGAGGAATGAAACAGAGAGTGGGCATCGCGCAGGCACTTTTGAACGATCCCAGGATCCTTATTCTTGACGAGCCCACTGCGGGACTCGATCCCAAGGAAAGAGTAAGATTCAGGACACTTATAGAGGAACTCGGAAAAGATTCCATAGTTCTTCTTTCGACACATATCGTTTCGGATATAGAACATATCGCCGACCGAATAATCATGATGAAGGACGGTGCTCTTGTGTGGCAGGGACGTCAGAGTGATGTGGAAGGCGACCTTGAAGAGTTCTATCTGAAGAGATATGAATGAACAGCACAGGGAGTTTGCCAAATGAAGAAAAACGGATGCTTTGGAGCATTATATAAATTTGAACTGCTCAAGATATTAAAAAACAAAGTGGCAGTTATTGCATTTTTTATCTTTTTTGCTTTCGGATTCATACAGGGTGAATTCGAAGTGAGCGGAAACATTGAGCCCGCAACCTTAAAACAGTATATGAGCCTTGACGGCCGTATCCTTGACGGGGAGCTTATCGAAGAATGGGTGGAAGCCACGGATGAATACGGTAATGTCCCGGAGGGCGGAAATATAGCATATGAATCCCTCACAATCTGGATCAAGGATATGGCGGGATACGGGATCGTTCTTAATAACGTGACCTCAGAATGGTTATATAATGAACGTCTCAGAACGATAGACGAAGCATATACAGACTCTTACCTTGATAAAGGAGAGATCGCATACTGGAAAGCTCAGGAAGAAATTCTGGAAAAACCTTTTGTGTGGAAGGACTCTTATATATCATTCGGAGTACAGAACGGTATATGCAATACGATCATCATCATGCTGCTTGTGATTGCAGTCAGCCTTTCCACGATTTTTTCAACGGAAACGCAGAGAAAGACCGATCCCATGATAAGGGCAAGCATAGGCGGTGGAAAGGAAACATATTTTGCCAAGATCCTTGCCGGTTCGACATTCAGTCTTTTTTCGGTATTTTTATACCTCGGTGTATTTATGGGTTATGTAAGGATCAAGTGGGGCTTTGACGGAATGGATGCTCTTGAGACTGTCATATATCCGTTCACGCAGATGAATCTTACCGCATGGCAGACCACGGTGATCCTCCTGATTCTTACTGTGCTGGGATCATTCCTTTTATCAACGGTCACAATGTTCGTTTCATGCGTACTCAGAAACGGAATGGGAACAATGGGCATCATAGTCGGAGGATATTTCGGTCTCTTCGCACTCGGAACATCGATCCCGATGCACATGAAGACCCTGTCCAAGATCTGCTGTCTTTTCCCCGCACTTCAGATATCACCGAGACTGGTATATGAATTCAGACTCTTTAAGATCGCGGGACATTATTTCAGATCATATCAGGTTGCGGGAATGTCATATGTTGCGGTCGCACTTCTTCTCATCTTCTTCGGATATATTCATTACAAAAGGTATGAGATAAAAAGTAATTGATACGACCGGGCAATCTGCTAAAATGGTCGTATGAGGATAATCAATCTTATCGAGAATACGGAAGGCAAGTCGGGATGCATCTTTGCACACGGCTTGTCTTTTTATGTTGAGACGGCTCATCATAAGCTTTTGGTCGATCTCGGACCTTCTCCGGATACCCTGGAGAATGCGAAGACTCTGGGTATTGATCTGTCCGCGGTCGATACAGTGATCTTAAGCCACGGTCACTACGATCACTCGGGTGGGATCATTCCTTTTTCCAAAATTAATACAAAAGCCTCTATATATATGCAGAGTCTTGCAACGGGTGAATACTTCGCCGATGACGGTGAGAATGCCGAAGGTGAGAGGTTCAGATATATCGGAATAGATAAGGATATTTTATCGCTTCCCGGCGTCAGATTGATCTCCGGCGACTGTGTGATAGATGATGAGCTCGAGCTCTTCACCATCAAAAACAGAACTCACGAGCTTCCGTTTACAAACAGGAGACTACTTATAAAAACACCGGACGGATTTGTCCGGGACGATTTTGCACATGAGCATTTTCTCGTCGTCAGTGATGAAGGGAAAAAGGTTCTCATCTCGGGATGCGCCCACAACGGGATCCTGAGCATCATGGATGCATACAGGACAAAGTACGGCTCT
>JAGCRJ010000248.1 GCA_017964745.1 Lachnospiraceae bacterium | reverse complement strand
GCCAGCAGAAGAGCGCAAGAGCCGACGGACGTATTGACAAGTTCAATAAGAAGTACGGTCTTAATAAGTAATTGTAACAAAGGGTTGAGGCCTAAAGCCTCAGCCCTTAATTTTTTTAAGGAGCGGTTATGGCCGGACGTAAAAGATCAAAAGTATATTCCGGGATAGGCGGACAGGCAGTCATCGAAGGCATCATGATGCGTAACGGTGAGAAGTATGCCGTAGCCGTAAGAAGACCCGACGGGAAAGTCGATATCGATACCCAGACGCATAAGCAGTTCATGCAGGGAAGCTTTATACTGAAGGTTCCTTTTCTTCGCGGAATGTTCGTATTCATTGATTCGATAATGCTCGGAACAAGAGCCATCAATTATTCGGCTGAAGCCTATGATTCGGAAGAGGCCAAGGATTCCGGAACATCGGGTTCCGGCGGTGCTGTCGACGGCATCATGAACTCTCTTGTGATGATACTTGCATTTGCGCTTGCTGTGGGACTGTTCATTGTTCTTCCGACCTTCCTTGCTTCGGTTTTTGAAAAGAGCATCAGAAATCCCTCGCTCGTTTCCGTTATCGAGGGTGCGATAAGGATCGTTGTCTTTATCCTGTATATGTTCGTAATCGGATTCATGAAGGATATGAGGACCATTTACCGTTATCACGGTGCAGAGCATAAGTGCATCAACTGCATCGAAAGAGGCAAGGTCCTTAATGTGGAGAATGTAAAGAAGAGCTCACGTTTCCACAGAAGATGCGGAACCAGCTTTATGTATATTTCCGTATTCATAAGCATCATCATCTTCTTTTTCATAAGAGTCGAGTACATTCCCATGAGACTGCTCATCAGGATCCTTCTGATCCCCGTTGTGCTCGGAATCTCATATGAGATCCTGCGCCTTGCCGGAAGGAGCGAGAATATCTTCGTATATATGCTCACATCACCCGGCATATGGTTCCAGCATCTTACTACAAGGGAGCCCGATGCAAAGCAGATCGAGGTTGCCATTGCTTCGGTTGAAGCGGTATTTGACTGGAGGAAATATCTTGCCGACAATTTCGGACTGGAAGTGGATGAAAACGGTGAGATCGTAGGCGCGGTACCCGGATGGGAAGAGGAAGAAGATTACGCCGAAGAAGACGATTACTTTGAGGGCGAGGATGACCTTGTCTATGCCGAGGATGACAGCGACTATTACCCCGACGACGAAGAGGACGACGAGCCCGCATATACCGAAGACGAAGAGTGATATCCTTTGAAAGCATCCGATCTGAAAAAAGAGATATTGAGCAGGCTTGAAGAAGCAGGTATCCCCGATGCCGAAACAGACACAAGGATACTGCTTAAAGAGTATGCCGGTATAAGCGTTTCGGATCTTTATGCGGATCCGGATAAAGCGCTTCCGGATTCCTTTTCGGAGGATGAACTTGAAAAGGCAATGGAGCTTCGCGTAAAAAGAGTTCCTCTGCAGCATATTATCGGCAGAACCTGTTTCATGGGCTTTGATTTTAATGTTTCGCCCGCAGCGCTGATCCCCAGACCCGATACCGAGATCCTTGCGGAAGAAGCTCTCATCGATCATCACGACGGGTCCCGCATTCTTGACCTGTGCACCGGCACCGGATGCATCATCATAAGCCTCCTTGCGCTGATGAACGACTGTTACGGCGTTGCGACCGATATCTCCGGTGATGCGCTTGCCCTTGCGGAAAGGAATGCCTCAGAGATACTTGGTGAGAAAAAGGAAAGATTAAGATTTTTCGAAGGAGACCTCTACGAAGCGGTCCCCGCAGGCGAAAAGTTTGAAGTTATAGTTTCCAATCCGCCCTACATAAGGACTGCGGATATGGAAATGCTCATGCCCGAAGTAAAGGACCACGATCCTGCGATCGCCCTGGACGGCGGCGAGGACGGACTTGTCTTTTACAGAAGGATAATAGAAGGGGCTAAGGATTTCCTTTGTCCCGGAGGAGACCTGATACTTGAGATAGGATACGATCAGGCCGAAGACGTTACGAAGATCATGAAAGCAAACAGATTTACGGAAGTCCGGACAATCAAAGATTTCGGCGGATGTGACCGCGTTGTCAGGGGAATTCTTTCCTCTCTTTAGCCGTGCCTGAATATATGCAGTAATTCTATTCACGGATAAGGAGAATATCATGTTTGAACAATTGGATGAACTCCTCGGAAGATACGAGGAAATGAACAGGCAGCTCCAGGATCCCGTCATAGCGGGCGACGGAGCAAGATTTCAGAAGATAATGAAGGAGCAGGGTGCGATAACCCCGCTCGTAAACGCATACAGCGAATATAAGAAGTGCAATACCGATCTTGCCGATGCCCTTGAAATGCTTTCTTCGGAGAATGACGAAGAAATGCGTACGATGCTCAAGGAATCCGTATCGGAGGGTAAGGCACGCATACAGGAGCTTGAGGAACAGATCAAGATCCTTCTTCTTCCCAAAGATCCCAACGATTCCAAAAACGTTATCATTGAGTTCAGGGCAGGTGCAGGCGGAGACGAAGCCGCTCTTTTTGCCGCGGAGCTTTACAGGATGTACGTGCATTATGCGGAGAGCCAGGGCTGGAAGACACAGCTTATATCTGCGGATGAGACAGGTATCGGCGGATTTAAGGACTGCACTATGACCATAATCGGAGAGGGTGCGTATTCAAGGCTCAAGTATGAGAGCGGAGTCCACAGGGTACAGCGTGTTCCCGAGACGGAAAGCGGCGGCAGGATCCACACGTCCACGGCATCTGTTGCGGTAATGCCCGAAGCGGACGAGGATGTTGATATCGAGATAGATCCCAAGGATATAAGGATTGACGTCATGCGTGCGTCCGGAAACGGCGGTCAGTGCGTCAATACCACCGACTCTGCGGTGCGTCTTACCCATTTTCCTACGGGAATAGTCGTTTATTCCCAGACGGAAAAGAGCCAGATCCAGAATAAGGCCAAGGCTTTTGCACTCCTCAAGGCCAAGCTTTACGATATCCAGCAGCAGGAAAAGCACGATGCCGAGGCGGAACTCAGGAAATCCCAGATAGGAACCGGAGACCGTTCGGAGAAGATAAGGACCTATAATTTTCCCCAGGGCAGAGTTACCGACCACAGGATAGAACTGACGCTCTATAAGCTCGACAAGATCATGAACGGCGATATCGGGGAGATCATAGATGCCTGCATAGCGGCCGACAGATCGGCCAAGCTGGCAAAAATGGAAGAAAATCAAAATTGAGTATGACATTTTTCTTTAATTTATGATACAATGAATTTTGTATCGGCATTATGTAAACAGGCATTCAGGGGGGATGCCGCATTAATAAGGAGTTTGTCATGTTCAGCGTAGGAGATTATGTAGTCTGCGGTAATAAGGGTGTGTGCAGAGTAGATCAGATATCACCCCTTGATATTTCGGGTGCAAGCAGTGAGGATTATTATATCCTCAAGCCTGTCTACAGCCCGGGCAGCACTGTGTATATTTCCATGGAATCCGCTGACGAGAAGCTCCGTGCGGTGCTCACCAAGAAGGAAGCCGACAAGCTCGTCAAGCAGATGCCCGGTGTTCCCGATATCACGGTCGATAACGATAAGCAGCTCGAGGGCGAGTACAAGAACTGTATCCGTTCCAATAACGCCATGGATCTGGTCAAGCTCCTCAAGACCATTTACCACAGACGCGAGGCGAG
>JAGCRJ010000247.1 GCA_017964745.1 Lachnospiraceae bacterium | reverse complement strand
GCTGCGCAAAAGAAAGAAGATGAGTTACCGTATACACCTTAACTCCGGCTTCTTTAAGCGCCTTCACAATACCGTAAGCTATCGCTGATCCGTCCTTTTCGGTGGTCGTAGCAAATGATTCGTTGAGCAGGACTAATGATCCCTTTTCAAGACCGCTTACTATCCTGTCCATCCTGCGAAGCTCTTCATCAAGTCTTCCGCTGTTCATCGCGGACTCCTCACGTCTCGTAAAGTGGGTGTAAATGGATGTGCGGACGGAGCTTCTGAACTTCGCTGCGGGAACCATAATCCCGCACTGCATCATTACCTGCGCTACTCCGAGGCTCCGTAAGAAAGTGGACTTACCGCCCTGGTTAGCGCCCGTGATGACAACGAGCTGCTTATCATCCAGTCTGCCGGTATTTCCCACGGCCCTGCCGCAGATATCAAAAGAAAGGATCAGCTCCCTTAGGTTTTCGTAACGCAGGCGGTCTTCGTCATCAACCTCGGGATAGCAGTAATCTATGCCGTATCTGGTCATGCGTGATCTTATATTGATGACCCCGAGATAAAAACCCATCTGGTAATGAAGCTGGTCAAAAAACGAACCAAAATCCGCAACCAGATCGGTGCAGTAGGAATAAACATATGAAACCACTGCAAACTCAAGCTTCTCCGCATCAACCTTGAGAGCCTGATCATTCCTGAGTGAGATGACTCCCGGTGATAAAGAAGTGATCCTGTCGAGCACTTTGTTGCCCACACCGAACTGCCTGTCATATTCGACAGCTTTCGACTGCAGACTGTCTATCTTGAAATCACCGACCTTAAGGCCGTTGCTCAGTCCGCACTCAAGGCGCATCTTCGGAGTCCTTACCAGATACTCATTCCTTTTTCTTTCCTTTTCATATATATCGGAAAAGAAAGACATGCTGTCCAGAACTATATAAAGGTTTGTTCTCCTTTCATCGGAAAACTCTTCTTCCAATCTGTTGTACAGTGAAGTAAAGCCTTCGGACTCAAATCCGGCGGCATTCATTTTGACAGCTTCCCTGACATCCCTCATTCCGTCGACAAGGATCTTGAGCACCTTGATGTCGGTTATCAGCTTTCCCTTGGTACCGACTTCACCGGTGCCGTTGTTCTTCCTTCCGAGCTTGTCCCACTCCGCAAGAACTTCGGATGCAATGCGGTACAGATCCCTGACCATGCCCTGCTTCGTGATGCAGTCCTTGAGGATGTCCTGTCTGTACTTAATTTCATCCGCAGTTTTGAGCGGAACTGCCATTACTCTCTTCACAGCCTGTCCGAGATACGGATCTCCCGGAGCTGTCGCACCGTTTTTGGTACGCACGCTGTCATCCGATTCGGCGGCTTTGAAAAGAGATTTTAATCCGAGGTCTTTGGTAATGGAGAGCCAGTCTTTGTAAGGACTTGCAGAACCCCATTCCCTATCGCGGTATAACAGGTTCAGGTTCATGAGAATCTCTCCTTTAACTGATCGTAGGTAAGTCTGTATTTGAGTACAAGTTTGTTGACCGTGTTAACATCAACCGGCATGCTGCGTCTTATCTCAAAGGTCTGGTTGTTGTTTTCATCGACATCCGCGATAAGGCTCACAACTCCGTCTCCGGTCCCCGTAAGTTCTCCGATATGTGTTACGTAGATGCCTTTGCACTTCTTGGATATAAGCTTTCTGAGGACTCTCTGTCCCATCTCTGTGGCATCGTAATTCGCCGCGGTGGTAAAGAGTTCGTTTATGACAACAAATGCTCCGTCCTTGCTCTCATCCATGATCGGCTTTAATCTTTCGAGCTCATCCATCAGCTTTCCGCGTCCGGACTGGGCACTTTCCTCAACGGAAAAATGCGTGCACAGATCGGTAAAGTAAGGAACATCAGCTTTATCCGCGGGAACGCTGAAGCCCATCTTACTGAGCCATATGAGCTGACCGAGACTTCTTCCGTAGGTTGTCTTTCCGCCCTGGTTGGGACCGGTCAGAACAAAGAATGATTCATCACCGGAAAGCATCAGTGCATTAGGAACAACCTTCTTTCCGAGTTCGGAATTGGCGATCGCAAGTGCAATGTCGTAAAGTTTTTCGGCGGACAGCTTGTCTGAAGATACGGAGGGCATGCACATTTCGAATCCCTCCCTTTTCATCTTTCTTTCAAACGCGGCATAGGCAAGGTAATAGACCATCTCAGTTTCGATCACGGAAAGTTCACTGTTTTCCACACTGGGATATTTATTGCAGAAGGCTTCAAGCTTTTTGAAGAACTGCTTATTCTTTCTGGTGAAGAGTCTTACGATCTCAGCTTCGAGATCCGAATAATACTCGGTATCGGTGAAAGGATTGTCAAACACTCTTTTCTGATCGGGGAAAAGCTCTCTGAGAAATTTCTCATACGCTCCGGGTGCCGTACCGTCCGTCAGCGTAAACTGTCCCCTGTCGTATGTGAGAACAACATGAAAATCACAAAGCTCCTTCCAGAGAGAAGTTGCGTCCGAGCTTAGTTTTTTAAAATATTCGTCTGATATATATGAGGAAAGAAAAGAAGAAAATGCTTTGATGCCCTCCGACTTAGGTGCCGCCTTTTTCAGCTCGGCGTCAAGGGCTTCAAGCGAAGAAACATATGTATATATAACTCTGAGGAACCATACCCTCTTCTGGACAAGTTCGTATGCATTATCGATCTTGGATGCGTATTCGAGACGGCTCTTTATTCCCGCGTGATAATTAAACAGCGCGGAATAGACAGAATCGTTTCTGACATCCTCATAGATCGCTCTTCTGTAATCCTCGTCCTCCTTACATGGTGGAAAAGAAGAATAAAGAGATCTGACATTCTCATCCCATCCTTCGCACACCTTATCAAGGACCTGATCGAGGTTCAGATCGGTGAAGACGGACTCCGGTACCGCGATGCCGGTTTCCGGAGTGCCGCTATGGAACAGCAGACTGAGTGCCATGGCATTTACCTCTAAGCGTTGGAATACTGTGCGGTATACAGATCGTAGTAGAAGCCTTTTGAAGCAAGGAGTGATTCATGGTTACCGGTTTCGATAACATGACCGTCCTTCATTACGAGAATAAGATCGGCCTCCTTGATCGTCGATAATCTGTGGGCTACGATGAAGCTCGTACGTCCCTTCATAAGCTTTGCAAACGCGCTCTGAATCTTAAGTTCGGTTCTCGTATCTATCGAGCTTGTCGCTTCATCGAGAATGAGCATCGGAGGAAGTGCGAGCATTACCCTTGAGATGCACAGAAGCTGTTTCTGGCCCTGGGATAAGCCTTCTCCTTCTTCCCCTATAACGGTATCGTAACCGTTTTCAAGTCTCTTGATAAAACCGTGTGCATGTGATGCCTTTGCGGCCTCTATGACCTCTTCATCGCTTGCTCCCGGTTTGCCCATACGGATATTGTCCATTATCGTTCCCGACTTAAGCCATGTTTCCTGGAGAACCATTCCGTAACAGTTGCGAAGATCCTTTCTGGATATCTCCCTTATGTCTCTTCCGTCAACCCTGATGGATCCGCTTATGGGTTCATAGAATCTCATAAGGAGATTGATAATGGTGGTCTTGCCGCATCCGGTCGGACCCACTATTGCGATCCTCTGACCGCTTGTCACGTTCACGTTAAGGCCTTCGATAAGAGGTCTGTCAGGCACATAACTGAAATCGACATTTTCTATATCAACGTTACCGTTAACACTGTCCTTGACCACAGGCTCGGAAGCTTCCGCGATAACGCTCTTTTCATCAATAAGTTCGAATATCCTTCCCGCACATACAAGTGCATTCTGAAATTCCGTAACAACGCCGGAGATCTCATTGAAGGGCTTGGTATACTGGCTGGCATATCCTAGGAATGCTGTAAGACCTCCGACAGAGATGCCGCCTCCGATCGAATAAAGTGCACCGCCGACTCCGACAAGTGCATAGACACAGGAATTGACAAACCTGGTCGAAGGATTGGTAAGACTTGAGACAAAGATTGCCTTGAGTGAAGCGCTGCAGAGCTTATCGTCTGCTTTTTCAAACTGCTCTATAGCTTCGTCTTCGTAAGAAAATACCCTCACGGTCTTCTGCGATGAGATCATCTCCTCGGATAGCTCCGTAAGAATTCCCCTTGCTTCGGACTGTGCTTTGAACATTGAATGGGATCTTGTAGCAATGAACCTTGCGACAACAAGTGATAAAGGAGTGATGAGCACGACAAGAAGTGCGATCAGGGGATTAAGTCTTACCATAAAGATAAGTGTTCCGACGATCGTCATGACGCCTGTGAAAAGCTGTGTAAAGCCCATCAGAAGACCGTCTGCGAATGTATCCGCATCCGTTATCATACGGCTGAGTATATCGCCCGTCCTGTGCGAATCAAGATAGCTTATTGAAAGCTCCTGTATCTTCTTCATCGCATCGTTTCTGATGTCACTCACCACATGATATGTTATGTGGTTTCCGAGCCTGCTCATCAGATACTGGAAGAAAGCGGAAATAAGTGCTGCTATGCCCACCTTTCCGGCTGCAACAATGACCGCTTCCATATCAATGGCTCCGGGACCGGGAGTAAGAAGGTCCACCGCCCTTCCGGTAAGTACCGGGATATAAAGCGAGAAAGCAACCGAAAGAGCGGCAAAAATGAGCACAAAGATTCCCGCAGGAATATATCTTCCGATATATTCGAAAAGTCTCTTCATGATCTTTTTGCCGCTTTTATTTTTCATGATTTATTGATGCCAAACCAGGGGGACGGTTCCGCTGTTTTGCCGGGTGAACGAAGGGACGGTTCCATTGTTCACTTAAGCCGTGGCCCTTGTTTTTCTTTTACAGTGTCGGTATGTCGTCCTGCGATACAACGCGGATGCCGGCCTTGGTAAGTGCGGCCTGAGCTACCTTGTGATCGTTTACGCGGAATACCATGTAAGCCTTGTTGCCCGAATGCTCGGCTGAAAGAGCATACATATATTCAAGATTGATCTTCTCATCGGCAAATACCTTGAGGATCATGCTTAATCCTCCGGGAATATCGGGGATCTCCGCAACAACGACGCTGGTGAGCTTGTTGATATAATTGGAATCCTTGAGTACGGTCGTTGCTTCATAGACATCGTCAACGATGATACGTACGATTCCGAAGCCTTCGGTCTCTGCAAGGGAGATACCTCTCATGTTGATTCCGCGCTCTGCTAAAACTTCAGTCATCTCACACATTTTGCCGGGCTTATTTTCAAGAAATATAGAGATCTGTTTAACGCTCATATTAGTACCTCCTTATCAGATTTTTCTCTTATCGATAACACGGACAGCTTTTCCTTCGCTTCTTGCGATGGTCTGGGGAGCAACAAGGGTGACCTTTGCCTTTATGCCGAGCATATTGACAAGTCCCTGCATAAGCTCATTCTGAGCCTTGGTGATATCGGAAACATTATCGGTGAACATCTCGGGTGTCATCTCTACCTGGATATCGAAGGTGTCGGTGTTGTTCACGCGGTCAACGATGATCTGGTAGTTAGCCTGATAACCATGCTCGAGAAGTACGGTTTCGATCTGTGAAGGGAATACATTGACTCCGCGGATGATGAGCATATCATCGCTTCTTCCCATGGGCTTCGCCATTCTGATGAAGGTTCTTCCGCAGCTGCACTTTTCCTTGGAGAGTCTGCAGATATCCTTGGTACGGTATCTCATCATGGGGAAAGCCTTCTTATCGATGGCGGTGAAAACAAGTTCTCCGGTCGATCCGTCGGGAAGGACTTCGAGAGTATCGGGATCGATGATCTCCGCAATGAAGTGATCCTCGTTGATATGCATTCCGTGTTGCTCACTGCATTCATATGCAACACCGGGACCGGAAAGCTCGGTAAGTCCGTAGATGTCATATGCCTTGATTCCGAGAGCGGTTTCGATGCTCTTTCTCATCTCCTCGCTCCATGCCTCTGCACCGAAGATTCCGGCTTTAAGAGGAATATCTGCGGGAGTAAGTCCCATCTCCTTCATTGATTCGCCGAGATATGCGGCATAGGAAGGAGTGCAGCAGATGATCGATGCGTTAAGATCCTGAATGAACATGATCTGACGCTCGGTATTTCCCGATGACATGGGAACGGTCATGCAGCCGACCTTCTGGCTTCCGCCGTGAAGTCCGAGACCTCCGGTGAAAAGACCGTAGCCGTATGAAACCTGTACAATGTCTTCTTCGGTCGCTCCGGCAGCAACAAGTGCTCTTGCACAGCAGGTCTCCCACAGATCAAGGTCTTCCTGAGAATAATATGCGATTACTCTCTTTCCTGTGGTTCCGGAAGTTGAATGAATCCTGACAACATCCTTCTTGGGAACACCGAGAAGTCCGTCGGGATAAGTCTCCCTGAGGTCTGCCTTGGACATGAAGGGAAGCTTGTGAAGATCCTCGATGGACTTGATGTCATCGGGAGTTACTCCTGCCTTCTCCATCTTCTTGCGGTAAT
>JAGCRJ010000246.1 GCA_017964745.1 Lachnospiraceae bacterium | reverse complement strand
GCGGGAATCCCTCCCTATGAGATAAAGAAGATCGTGACCGTTTGCAAGGCATATTCATCAGCCGTAGGAGCCGGTGCTTTCGTATCCGAGATCTTCGGTGACGAGGCAGAGCAGCTCAGACGAAACGGCGGTGACGGAGGAGAGTACGGAGCAACGACCGGACGTCCCAGAAGAGTCGGCTGGTTCGACTGCGTAGCTTCCAAGTACGGATGCAGACTTCAGGGAACAACGGATGTGGCATTCACGGTTCTCGATATCCTCAAGTACCTCGATGAGATCCCCGTATGTGTGGCTTACGAGGTTGACGGAAAAGAGACCAAGGACTTCCCCGTAACAAGCAAGCTCGAGAAGGCTAAGCCCGTTCTCAAAGTTTTCAAGGGATGGAAGACCGACATAAGAGGCATCAAGAATTACGAAGACCTGCCTCAGGAGTGCCGCGACTACGTAGAGTTCATCGAAAAGGAGATCGGATATCCGATAACAATGATATCCAACGGACCTTCCAGAGACGATATCATCTACAGGAAGTCACCTCTTTCAAAATGATAAAGGATGCCGGAATTCCCCTGGGGGAATTCCGGCTTTTAAGGTTTTAATATGATAAAAAATATTGTTTTTGATGTAGGAAATGTATTAACGGATTTCAGATGGAAGGGCTTTCTCGAGGACAAGGGTCACGATGAAGCCATGATAAAGCGTATCGAAAAGGCTACCGTCGACAGCCCGTACTGGCATGAATTTGACAGGGGCGAGATGAGCGATGAAGAATGCATGCAGGGCTTTATCTCGGAGGATCCCGAACTTGAGGATGTGCTCAGGGAAACCTTTGCGAACGTTCACGGAATGGTCACTCCCAGGGATTATGCGATTCCCTGGATAAAGAGCCTTAAGGCAGCCGGATACAGGGTTTATTATCTGTCCAATTTCTCCGAAAAGGCATATCATGAATGCAGCGATGCTCTTGAGTTCGATAAGTATTGTGACGGCGGAATATACAGCTATCAGGATAAGCTTATCAAGCCCGAGCCCGAGTTTTATAAGCTTCTCTGCGACAGATATTCGCTTGTTCCGGAAGAGTGCGTATTTTTCGACGATCTTGAGAGAAATATAAAAGCCGCAAAAGAGTGCGGCTTCAATGCGTTCGTATTTACCGATCCGGAAAAGGCCACCGAGGACTTAAGGAGTATCGGAGTCGTTATCTGAAGCGTTCTCCGAAGCTTCCTTTGCTTCCTTTTCTCCCGGGATCTCGGGAACACTGGCGATGGTCTTCTTACCGGTAGCCTGTGTGTAGAGCCATATTCCCAGATAGGCACATATCGGCACCGCTACTGTCACAAAGAGGCACAGGGCGAAAAGCTTCGAAGCGTTTTCTGGCCATACGATCGCAACGACGAGCGTTCCGACATACATCATCACGAGAAGGATGACGATCATAAGAGCACATATTCTTTTGGGAGTCCATTTCTTTTCCATAGAATGTATAATAACCCAAAACTTCGGATAATGAAACAAAAAGAGCAAAATGAGCGATACTATTCTGGAATATCTTGAAAAATTCGGTGATAAGCCTTTTGAAAGACTTCCCTTCGGAGAGGTTGATGCTCTTATTCTTGCGCAGTTTGCGTATCTTAAATTCGACGGTCTTGTTCCGGGACCGGACGAAAGCGATCTGTTCATTCCCATCAAGTCCCTGAAAAAGAATAAGGATTTTGCGAAGCTTTTCTCCGATACCAGATATGAGAAGGTAAACAGGGAGCTTTTCACCCGTATGGTCGCGGGAAAGAGATTCGGAACTCTTTCCATGACACACTATGTAAATATCGTAGATAAAGATAGGGATATCCAGTTTTCCGCGATAACCTTTAAGCTCTGCGGAGGCTGCGGCTTTGTCGCATTCAGGGGAACCGATGAGAACATGGTCGGCTGGAAGGAGGATTTCAACCTTTCCATCATGGACCGGATTCCCGGTGAAAAAGAGGCCGTAGGATACCTGAAAAGGGCTTCGGGACTGTTTTCCGGTGACTTTTACGTCGGCGGGCATTCAAAAGGCGGACTTTTGTCCGTATATGCATCGTCTTTAGTGCCAGAATCGATAAAAAAGCGTATAATAAACGTGTATTCCTTTGACGGCCCGGCCGTCAGGGAAGAGTACAGAAATAAGATAGGATATGAGAGCATCAGGTCACGGATCGTTAAGCGCGTACCCCAGAGCTCTCTCGTCGGTATGCTCTTTGAGACCGACGATATATATGAGGTCATAAAAAGCACCGGCATAGGTGTGGGCCAGCACGATCCCTATACATGGGTCGTGAAGGATATAGATCTCGAACATCTGAAGAGTCTTAAAAAGAGTGCGGTGATAGTCAGCGGTGCTCTCAGGCAGTGGCTCTCGGGTATGGATATGAAGGACCGCGAAAGGTTCATCGATATCGTGTTCGGAGTGGCTGATGCGTGCGACAGCAGCGATCTTGTCACGATGGGACTGACTCCCGTAAAGAGCATCCGTCAGATGATGGACGGATATGACGGAATGGACACGGGGGAAAAGGAATTCTTCAGAACGGTACTGGGTGCTCTGATAAAGGACACCGGAAAGCAGACCAGGAATGAAGTGCATTCCGAATGGAGCGATTTTGTCGAAAGCGTCGACAAATGGATAGAGAGTAAACAGAAGAAACTCGGAATGATCGAAGCTCGTAACCGAAGGAGTGGGGAAAATGGAACGGATAGCTGAAGAGGTTCTTGAACAGCTGCAAACGCATGACGTTTTCTCGTTCGAGATAGCGGGACACACCATCGGTGTTGCCGAATCCGTTGTCGTGAGCTGGATAGTCTTGGGCATTGTTCTTATACTCTGCCTTATTCTTACCGCGGGCATGAAGGTTAAGAACATCTCGAGAAGACAGGCGCTTGCCGAGTGGCTTGTCGTTAAGGGCGAGGAGCTTGTGGGCTCCATGGTAGGCGAAGAGGGTCATGAATATGTCTCATATCTTCTGACGGTGCTGATCTTCATCGGACTTTCCAACCTCATCGGCCTGTTCGGGTTCAAACCGCCCACCAAGGATCTGAACGTCACTGCGGCACTGGCGATCATGAGCATTGTCATCGTGCAGATCGCCGCGATAAGGAAAAAGCATCTCGGCGGATGGCTCAAGGGATTCACACAGCCTGTTGCACTGGTCACTCCGATCAACATACTCGAGCTCGGCATCAAGCCGCTTTCGCTGTGCATGCGACTTTTCGGTAACGTACTCGGCGCATTCGTCATCATGGAACTTCTGAAGTGCGTCGTGCCCGCGGTCATACCTGCGGTATTCTCGCTGTACTTCGATATCTTTGACGGACTCCTTCAGGCATACGTATTCGTATTCCTGACGGGAATGTATATAAAAGAAGCTCTGGAATAAAATTCAAGGTTTATCCAAGGAGGAAAGTAAAATGGTAGCATTAGGAGCAAGCATTGCGGCACTCGGATGTCTCGGAGCCGGTATCAGTCTCGGAATCGCAACCGCCAAAGCATGTGATGCATGTGCAAGACAGCCCGAAGCGGATTCCAAGATCATGAAGCTTCTCATACTCGGAGGAGCACTTGCTGAGGCAACCGCGATCTATGCGTTCGTTGTAGGTGTTATGATCATTCTCTTTTTGGGCTGATAACGAGGGGTAGAAAATGCTCAGGATAGATATCAATCTGGTATTTACCATCATAAATGTTCTTCTTCTATTTGCCGTGGTGAAGATCTTTCTTATCAAGCCCGTACACAAGATACTTGATAAGAGAAGACAGGAGGTCGAGGACAAGTACGCCGAGGCCGACAAGGTAAACGAAGAAGCGCTTGCCGTCAAGCAGAAATACGACGAATCCATCAGGGACATCGAGAACGAGAAGGAGCGTCGTTTTACCGAAGCGCGTAATCAGGCTTCCGGTGAATATGACAGACTGATGGAGCAGGCGAAGAAGGAATCTGATAAGATCATTGCCCAGGCCAGAAGGGAAGCCGAAGAGGAAAGACAGCTCAGGCTCCGCAAGGCCAATCAGGAGATCACCGATATGGTAGCCAAGGCTGCCGAGAGGATCGTTACCGCCGATCAGAGCGAAGAAATGGATAAACAGCTTTACGACAGATTCCTTGAGCAGGCTAAGTAAGGGGGATAAAGGGTATGAGTAAAAAACCCGGATTTCAGGTCGTCCTGTATTATGTGACCGCCCCCAGTGAAGAGCAGCTGCAGGGAATCTGGAATTTTGTTCTCGGAAAATATGTTAATGATGACCGCAGTGCGGAAGATATTGATTTCTCCGTAGAGTATGATGAATCACTCGGCGGAGGATTCATTCTTAAGTGCGGCAATGAAGTATATAACTGGAGTACGAGAGGAAGACTCGGCCAGTTCAACGAAAAGCTCCAGGCCATCAGAAAGAATGTCGGAGCGGACGAAGACGTAATCTCCATTCTCAGGACAACGGCCGAAGAGTTTAGGCTTGCCGCACGCTTCAGAAGATCCGGATATGTCACCTCCGCAGGTGACGGCATCGCAAGGGTAAAGGGACTCGAGCGTGCAGAGTACGGAGAGATCCTGATCTTTTCCAGCGGTATAAAGGGAATGGTTCAGGATATAAGAAAGGAAGACTGCGGAGTCATTCTTTTCGGCAAGGACAGTGAGATAAGGGTATGGGACGAGGTTGCGCGTACCGGCATGAGGGCGGGCGTGCCCGTCGGAGATGTACTCGTCGGAAGAGTGCTCAATGCGCTCGGAGAACCCATAGACGGAGGAAAGCCTTTTGAAGCGGAAGGTTACAGGCCGATCGAAAGTCCCGCTCCCTCCATAACATCAAGACAGCCTGTTGATACGCCTCTCGAGACAGGTATTCTTTCCATCGATTCGATGTTCCCCATCGGACGCGGACAAAGAGAGCTTATCATCGGCGACAGACAGACGGGAAAAACCTCCATTGCTCTCGATACGATCATCAATCAGAAGGGCAAGGGAGTTAAGTGCGTATATGTTGCGATAGGCCAGAAAGCCTCCACCATAGCAAAGCTTGTCAATACTCTCAAGACCGCAGGTGCAATGGATTACACGATAGTTGTTTCATCGACCGCATCGGATCCTGCACCTCTTCAGTATATCGCACCTTATTCGGGAACCTCGATCGCGGAGTATTTCATGAACAAGGGCGAGGACGTGCTCATCGTTTACGACGATCTTTCCAAGCATGCGGTTGCTTACAGGGCACTTTCGCTTCTGCTTGAAAGAAGCCCCGGAAGAGAAGCTTATCCCGGAGACGTATTCTATCTTCATTCAAGACTTCTTGAAAGAAGTGCGAGACTTTCGGATGAACTCGGCGGAGGCTCCATTACCGCACTTCCCATAATCGAGACACAGGCGGGAGATGTGTCGGCATATATTCCCACCAACGTCATCTCCATCACCGACGGACAGATCTATCTTGAGAGCGATCTGTTCTTCCTCGGCTTCAGGCCCGCGGTAAATGTCGGACTTTCCGTATCGAGAGTCGGCGGTGCCGCACAGACCAAGGCAATGAAGAAGGCTGCGGGTTCAGTCAGAATAGATCTTGCACAGTACAGGGAGATGGAGGTCTTCACACAGTTTTCGTCAGATCTCGACGATGCTACCAAGAACCAGCTCCGTCACGGAAGGCTTCTCATGGAGCTTTTGAAGCAGCCCATCGGTCATCCGAGATCCATGTCGGATCAGGTCATTACCCTTACCGTAGTCAATTCGGGAGTGATAGATTCCGTACCCGTGGAAAAGGCAAGGGATTTCATTGCCGGGTATCTCGATAAGGTTCATGCAGAGGAACAGACCATAGTTCACGATGTCGAACTCGGCGGTGTCCTCAATGATGATGAGAAATATTTCCTTGTACAGAAGGCACAGGAACAGTTAACGGAGTTTATGAGCATCAGGGAATGATATGGCGGGATTAAGAGAAATCTCGGGACGCATCAGAAGCGTACGGGATACCATGAAAATCACAAATGCCATGTATATGATCTCATCGACCAAGCTTCGCAAGGCGAAGAAGGATGCTGAGCTCAACGATCCGTATTTTGATGCACTGCAGGAAATGCTCCTTACGATAATGAATGCTTCGGAGCATGTTAAGCACCGTTTTACGGACGGACGTCCCGATAAGAAGGGCAGGGACCGTACGCATGCGGTCATAGTCATAACTGCGGACAAGGGACTGTGCGGAGCATATAACCACAATGTACTGAAGCTTACCGAGAGCAGGTTTTCGGACAGCGAAGAGAAGGTTGTGCTCTATGTCGTCGGTGAAGCCGGAAGACAGTATTTTGCAAGCAAGAAGGTTCATCTCGAGGGACAGTTCAAATATACCGCCCAGAACCCGACACTCAGCAGGGCGAGAGTCATATGCGATACGATGCTGAAGGAATTTAATTCCG
>JAGCRJ010000245.1 GCA_017964745.1 Lachnospiraceae bacterium | reverse complement strand
ATCGAGGCTCAGGATGCACCTTTGATATCTGCCAAGAACGGAATAGGAATTGATGAAGTCCTCGAGGCGGTCGTCAGTAAGATCCCTGCGCCGGGTGGCGATGAAAATGCACCTCTTTCTGCGCTTATATTCGATTCCATCTATGATTCATATAAGGGCGTCATTGTATTCGTCCGTGTCATGGACGGTACCGTAAAGAAGGGCACCAGGATCAGGATGATGGCTACCGGAGCATGCGAGGAGGTCGTTGAGGTAGGATATTTCGGAGCGGGAAGATTTATTCCCTGCGATGAACTGACTGCCGGAATGGTAGGCTATATCACAGCGTCTATCAAGACGCTTTCAGAGACTGAAGTCGGTGACACGGTTACCGAAGCTGACAGACCCTGTGCACAGCCTCTTCCCGGATATAAGAAGGTCCAGCCCGTTGTTTACTGCGGAGTATATCCCGCAGACAGCGCAAAGTATGAAGATCTTAAGGAAGCACTTGAAAAGCTTCAGCTCAATGATGCTTCTCTTTTCTTTGAACCCGAGACCTCACTTGCTCTTGGATTCGGTTTCAGATGCGGATTCCTCGGACTTCTTCATCTCGATATCATTCAGGAAAGACTTGAAAGGGAATATGATCTCGATCTGGTAACGACCGCTCCCTCCGTTGTCTACAAGGTTTATAAAACGGACGGAACCGTCATCGATCTGACCAATCCTTCCAACCTTCCCGATCCCAGTGAGATCGAGTATATGGAAGAGCCCATAGTAAATGCCGAGATAATGGTTACCAAGGATTTCGTCGGATCCATAATGGAGCTCTGCCAGCAGAGACGCGGACGCTATGTCAGCATGGAATATATCGAGGCTGGAAGGGCACTTATCAAGTACGAGCTTCCCTTAAATGAGATCATTTATGATTTCTTCGATGCTCTTAAATCGAGATCCAGAGGATATGCTTCCTTTGACTATGACCTCAAGGGATATGAAAAGAGCTCGCTCGTTAAACTCGATATCCTTATCAATAAAGAGCAGGTCGATGCACTCAGCTTTATCGTTCACTCAGAATCCGCATACGAACGCGGAAGGAAGATGTGTGAAAAGCTCAAAGATGAGATACCCAGGCATCTGTTCGAGATTCCCATCCAGGCATGTGTCGGCGGAAGGGTTATCGCCCGTGAGACAGTCAAGGCAATGCGTAAAGACGTTCTTGCAAAGTGCTACGGCGGTGATATCACCCGTAAGAAGAAGCTCCTTGAAAAGCAGAAGGAAGGTAAGAAGCGCATGAGACAGGTCGGAAGCGTGGAGATACCGCAGTCTGCGTTCATGAGCGTGCTCAAGCTTGATGACGATAATTAAGCGACCGCCGGTGAATCGCCTACAGTACATTTATGGACAATAAATCTGCCGAATTATACATTCATATACCTTTTTGTGTTAAGAAGTGCCTCTATTGTGATTTTCTTTCTTTTCCCGCAGATGAGAAAACGAAGGAAAAGTACATAGAGGCTCTTTGTGATGAACTTCTTTACATCGGAAGCGAAAGATGTGACAAGCCTTTAAGGAGCGTGTTCATCGGAGGAGGCACCCCTTCGGTACTTCCCGCGGAGCAGACAGTCAGGGTGATGGAGACCGTGAAGAGCAGATTTGATCTCTTGCCCGACGCGGAAGTTACGATCGAATGCAATCCCGGAACCCTTGATGAAGAGAAGCTTAAGGCTTATAGGGAATGCGGAATAAACCGTCTGAGCATCGGACTTCAGTCATCCCATGAAAAGGAATTAAAGAGCCTCGGCAGGATCCACACCTACGATGATTTTGTAAGCTGCATCCGTATGGCCGAAGAAGCGGGATTTACCAATATCAATGTCGATCTGATGAGCGGACTTCCCGGACAGAGTGCGTCTTCATTTGAAGAGACACTGAGGAAAGTCTGCACACTTTCCGACTGCATAAAGCATATATCGGCATACAGCCTGATTGTTGAGGAGGAGACTCCTTTCGGGCAGATGTATGAAGACGGAAAGCTTGAGCTTCCGGATGAAGAGGAAGACAGGCAGATGTATCATATGACTTCAAGGATCCTTAAAGAGTACGGATTCGAAAGATATGAGATATCGAACTATGCACGTCCCGGCTATGAATGCATACACAACATCGGATACTGGACAGGAGTGGAATACTTTGCTGCGGGACTTGATGCGGCTTCCTTTTACGGACATTGCAGATACAGCGATACTCCCGATATGGAAGAGTATCTGAAGGATCCTCTTGCCGGTCCCGTGCTGATAGAGAAGCTTGACCAAAGCGGACTCATGAGTGAGTATATGATACTCGGACTCCGACTTACCGAAGGTGTAAGCGTTTCCGGGTTTGAAAACAGATTTAAAACAGGTATGTTCGACGTATACGGAAAGGAGATCGGCCGTTTTGTTCAAGACGGCCTCCTTGAGCATACCGGTGACCGTATAAAACTTTCCGAAAAAGGCTTGGATCTGGCGAATTTTGTCATGAGAGCTTTTATCTGAAAATTCCGAAAATTTATTCAATATTATGTAAATCAGTGCTATAATGTAATGTGATATAAAAGGTCATACTATGACCTGCTTTTTGCTATGCATTCGGATAATAAAGGTACCGGCAATAAAATATGGTTATATGCGGGTATATTGCTCGCGGTATGCGCGGTGATAGGCGCTGTTTGTATTGCCGTCAGATACAAGAACCGTATCGATGCGGAAAACTCTTACCGTGAGCTCGCTGAAAATGTAAATGCCGTACCTGAAACGGAAGATCCGGCTCCTGCCGAAGAGGTTACGGAAGATGCTCCGCAGGGGCTTTCACCCGAGGGTCTGCTTCAAGCATCCGGTGAAACCGATGTAAGCGACAATGAAGAAGAGATTCCCGAAGCGGTTACATCCGCACCTTTAAAGGGCCTTGACTGGGATGAACTCCATGCGACCAATCCCGATATCTATGCATGGATATATGTGCCCGGAACAAGCATTGATTATCCTGTGCTCCAGCATCCGAGCAACAATGACTATTACCTGAACCATAACCTTGACGGCTCATCCGGCTTTCCCGGAGTCATATATACGGAAAATTATAACAGTAAGGATTTCACTGATCCCAATACCGTTGTATACGGACACAATATGGATAACACCACCATGTTCTCTACCCTGCATAATTTCAGGAATCCGGATATGGTGAGCGAGCCGCATTACATTTACATTTACACCGAAGACGGCAGGACTCTGGTTTATGAGATCTACGCAGCATACATATATCCGTCGATCCATCTGCTCCTGAATTTTGATGTTAAGAACGATTACATATACGAGCAGTACCTGAGAAATATCAGCAATATGGATCTTACAAGTTCGGATCTGGCTAATATCCGTCATGACATCGATGTGACCGTAAGCGACCGCATCATCACGCTTTCGACATGTACCACCGATCACGACGCTTCAAAGAGATTCCTGGTTACGGGAGTTTTGCTGAATCCGTAAGGCGCGAGGCAGGATTTGATAGAAGATAAGATCATAACCGAAAAGAAAACCTTTACCGCCTGGGGCCGGCTTGTTTTTACGCTGACAGTCATCGCTTTATTGATCACCGGTATCTTTCTGCTGGTCAGGCAGATGGGAAGAAGATCGCTCTACGAACTGAGCTCCGGACTTGAATCGGAATCTGCGGATGTCGGTGAAGCGGTTTCCGAAGGATCTCCCGATACAGGGATCACGGAAGGTCATATTGTTTATAACGGAAAGGAATACGCTCCGAACAAGGACCTGATATGCATCCTTGTCATGGGACTCGATAAAGAGACCGTTACGGAGATCGGCGGACAGAGCTGGGAGACAGATCCCGATTCATACAATAACGGCGGACAGGCGGATGCACTTTTTCTCCTTCTTTTAAATCCGCACAATGAGAATATTTATGTAGTCAGCATCAACAGAAATACAATGGCTGATGTTGATATATGGGATGACGAAGGCAATTACAGAGGCATCCTCAAAGAGCAGATAGCACTACAGCACGGCTACGGAAACGATGAGGTTGCATGTGCGGAACATCAGGTCAAGGCGGTATCAAGGCTTCTTTACAACATACCGATACACGCATACGCAGCGATAAGCATGGATGCGATACCCGAGCTCAATGATGCTGTGGGCGGAATAACGCTTGAGGTTCTCGATGACATAGTCTATCCCGAATACGATATGGACCTTCATCGCGGACAGATCGTAACTCTTATGGGGGACAAAGCGTATTGGTATATAAGGCTCAGACATGAGGATGAATTTGATTCGAACTCCCTGAGGCTTGAAAGACAGAAACAGTACCTTACGGCATTTGCACTTGCCGCGAGGCAGAGAATGGACGGAGACATAAACGTTGCGGTTTCTCTTTTTTCCACTCTGCAGAAGTACATGGTCACGGATCTGAATCTCAGCAGCTACACGTATCTTGCGACCGAAACAATGGACTATTCCTTCACGGAAGACAATATCTATTCCGTAAAGGGTGAGACTCTTCAGGGTGAACAGTTTGAAGAATTCTATCTTGATGACGACGCACTTCAGGAACTGATAGTAAAGCTGTTCTACGAGCCCGTTTAAAAAGTGTCCTGCCGGAGAGAGATCTCCGGATAAATATATCAATAAAAATGTTTATCATTTTTTCAGGAGGGAAAAATAATGAAAAAGAAGGTTCTGGCAATTATCTCCGCTGCAATGCTGATGATGCTCAATGCGATCACCGTATTTGCCGCAAGCCCCGCTGTAGGTACCGTACAGCCCCCTGTAGCAACCCAGACTGCCATCACCGCAGTTGCAGACACTGCTACACCCGCGCAGTACGCTATCATCACAGCTACTTCGGAAGGCTTCAAGGTATCCGCAGTATCGGATTCAACCGCTAAGGCTGCTGCTGT
>JAGCRJ010000244.1 GCA_017964745.1 Lachnospiraceae bacterium | reverse complement strand
TATCGCTTCTCGAAGAGCTTTCCTTAAGCTGTGCGAGACATCTGTCCATGTTGTCGCCGACGACGCACTGGTTAAAGCATGAAATGCCGAGACGGGAAATACGCTCGGAAATGAATGCGGCGTTGGTATTGACGATATTACCGAGAAGGAGCTCGGTTCCGACACAGATGATCTCAGCGTTCATTACTTAAGTACACTCCGGTTCTTTACAAGATAATCGATCAGGGAAACGATCGTAAGCGCAAGTGCGATGTACATTATGATGTCCACTACGATGACGGGCATTCCGATGAGCACAAGGATAGGCTCCACGATCATGAGTATTACCATTATCATCTGGAAGGTGGTCTTGAACTTGCCCCACCAGCTTGCGGCGATGACCTTGCCGTTTTCGACGGCGATGAGCCTGAAGCCGCTGATGATGAATTCCCTTGCTATGATGATGATGACAACCCATGCGGGAATTCTCTTCATATCGATGAGCGCGATCATTGCGGTGCAGACAAGCAGCTTATCCGCAAGAGGATCCATGAATTTACCGAAATTGGAAACGAGTCCGTATCTGCGGGCGATCTTACCGTCGAGCATATCCGTCAGGGACGCAATGATGAAGATCAGGTCCGCAATTATATCGGGAATAAGAAGATTACTGCCGAACCATCCGCGCTGTCCTCCGAGAAGAAGGACCGTGAACGGGATTATGAGAATGATCCTGAATACTGTAAGAGCATTGGGAAGATTCCAGATGCTTTCTTTGTTTTTGTTAGTCTGTTCACTCATTTATCATCACTCCGGAAAGATCATATCCCAGAGCCTGAGTGACCTTGGCCTTAACGATATCGCCGGTCATCAGCTCTTTATCTGCTTCAAGGAAAAACAGGCCGTCCACGCCGGGAGCATCTCTGTAGGTACGTCCCACATATATCCTGTCCTCGGGAAGATATCCTTCGATGAGGACTTCGAGAATTTCTCCGACATGGGATTCATTCAGATCAAAGGAAACCGCCTGCTGCAGCTCCATGATCTCATCACGTCTGCGTATCGCAGTTTCCGAAGGAACCTGATCGGGCATCTCTGCCGCGGGTGTTCCTTCTTCCGCCGAATAAGTAAATACACCGAGCCTGTCGAATTCCGTCTCATTGACGAATCTGTAGAGCTCTTCGAATTCATCTTCGGTCTCTCCGGGAAATCCGGAGATAAGGGTGGTGCGCAGGCACATACCGGGTATGCGCTGCCTAAGCTTTTCTATAAGCGCTTCGATGCTTTCCTTCGAAGTCTTCCTGCCCATCCTGCGGAGTATGGTGTTCTCGCTGTGCTGGATGGGAAGATCGAGATACTTGCATATCTTGTCCTCGGATGCGATCACATCGATCATCTCGTCCGTGATCTCTTCGGGATATGCATATAAAAGTCTGATCCATCTGATCCCGTCTATCTCACAGAGTTTCTTTAAAAGCTCCGGAAGGGACTTTTTGCCGTACAGGTCTGTTCCGTAAAGAGTCGTCTCCTGTGCTACAAGGATCAGTTCCTTAACGCCTGCTGCCGAAAGCTCTTCAGCTTCCTTTACGATATCCTCCATGGGAATCGAACGGTACGAACCCCTGACATAAGGGATGATGCAGTATGTGCATCTTTTGTTGCAGCCCTCCGCGATCTTGAGATATGCGTAGTGACCGCCGGTTGTCAGGCTTCTGTGTGAGTCGGAATAAGGCTTTGCATCAAGCGGATCTATCTTAGAGATCTTTTCTTCCTTTTTACTTAGAGCTTCTTCGACGATATCTCCGATCGATTCGATGGACATGGTTCCCATAACGGCATCAACCTCGGGAAGGTCGTCGAATATCTCACTGCTGTACCTCTGGGCAAGGCAGCCCGTGGCGATGAGAACTTTGAGCTTTCCGTCTTCCTTTAACTTACCGAGACGGATCAGCTCGCCAATGCTCTCTTCCTTGGCGTCGCCGATAAAACAGCAGGTATTGACCACTATGACTTCGGCCTCGGCTTCGTCATCAGTGAACTCATACCCGCGTTTTGAAAGGATACCGAGCATTTTCTCGGAATCCACCAGATTCTTATCACATCCGAGAGATACAAAAAGGATCTTCATTACTGCTGCTCGGGAACGCCCGGAAGGATGTGTACCTGTCCTTCGTAAAGCTCGTCAACAGCGATGGAAAGGGGCTTCTCATCGGGAGTTCCGGTAAGAGGATCATCGCCCGCAACGATCTGACGTGCACGCTTTGCGGATGCCATTACGATCGAGTAACGGCTCTGTACGATCTCCTCGCCTTCGGGAGCGTCCGAGTTAACGGCCTCCATCATGTCAACATAAGAGGGATGAAGCATCATAATATTTATCTCCTTTTCGCCATTACGGCATAAAACTTACTTATTTATGGTATTTCTCTAATCCCTTTATAAGGGAATCGATAAAGCCTTCGTTTCTGAAGGGCTGTCTCTTTGCGGTAGCGATAGTGTCGAGCACATCGGCGACGCATTTGTCGAGGTCGTCGTTCACAACGATGTAATCGTATTCATCGATGCCCTCGGACTCTTCGAATGCTCTCGAAAGCCTTGCGGCGATCTTCTCCTCGGTCTCGGTTCCCCTGCCCTTGAGCCTTCTTTCAAGCTCATCCGCAGTGGGAGGAGTTATGAATACGAGAACGCTTTCGGGATAGAGCTTTCTTATGTTCCTCGCACCCTGGATCTCGATCTCGAGGATGACATTCTTGCCTTCGTTTATCTTCTGCTCGACCGCAGCCTTGGGTGTTCCGTAGTAGTTGCCCGCAAACTGTGCGTACTCGATGAGTCCGTTCTCCGCGATGGTCTGCTCGAACTTTTCATGTGTTACGAAGAAGTAATCCTTACCGTCCTCTTCGCCGGGTCTCGGTGCTCTCGTTGTCATCGAAACGGAAAGCCAGTAATCATTGCTTTCGGAAAGGAGCTTCTTGATCACTGTTCCCTTACCGGCACCGGAAAAACCGGATATAACAACCAGAATTCCTTTATCCATTTACTGCCTCACTCAATGTTTTGTATCTGTTCACGGATCTTCTCGATCTCGGTCTTGAGCTCGATGCCCTTGTTGGAGATCTCGAGGTCCGTGGTCTTGGAAAGAGTGGTGTTGGCCTCTCTGTTCATCTCCTGTGCGATGAAGTCGAGCTTTCTTCCGACATCAGCATTTCCGGAGAGTTCCTTTTTCATGGTCTCGATATGTGAACGGAGTCTTACGATCTCCTCATCAACGCATACCTTGTCGGCAAATACGGTGACCTCGGTAAGAAGCCTTCCCTCATCGGGGGTGTTGTCTCCGAGTATCTCCTTTACCCTTGTATAGATCTTCTCCCTGTACTCATCGACGATCCTGGGAGATCTTTCCTGGATGAAATCGACAACGGAAAGAAGGTTGTCCAGCTTGGGGATGAGGTCCTTGACAAGATTCTCTCCCTCAACGGTTCTTGCCTCTACCATCTTCTCGCAGGCACCGTCTACGGCCTTTTTAAGTCCCGCCCAGAGCTCATCCTCATCGTCATTTTCCTCAATGACTTCGAATACGTCGGGGAAGCTTGCAAGCCTGGTGGCACGCAGATCGTTCTCGAGTCCGAATTCATCGGATATCTCCTGTACGAAAGCCGCGTACTTGGAAGCAAGATCGTGGTTGTACTTAAGCTCTGCCTCGGACTCGGAAAGATTCTCATATGAGATATAGACATCCACCTTGCCGCGGCTCAGATACTTCTTGATCTCGGCCCTTACATTTCCGTCAAGACATGACAAAGCCCTCGGTGTCTTAACCGAGAGATCCAGGTATCTGTGGTTTACGGACTTAAGCTCTACCGTGTATCTTTTGTTATTTTCGACGACCTCGGCCCTGCCGAAGCCGGTCATTGATCTAACCATATCAGTCACCGGTCCTTTACATACGCATACAACATATAAAATACCAAAAATGGCGCATTTCTTCAAGAAATATATATCTTCGCGGGCTGCCCCCAAAACAGGGGGACGGTTCCGATGTTTCAGACAGATAAAACAGCGTAAGCCGCCCCCTGTTTCAGACCTCCTTAAGCGCCGAGATGTCCGGGCTGATTGTCATCGAGTAGTTGGTGTAATAGACGACAAATCCGGGCTTTGCTCCCGAGGGCTTCTTTACTTCCTTTTTCAGGACATAGTCGATATCCACCTTGGACTGTTCACGTCCCGCGGAATAATATGCCGCAAGCGCCGCAGCCTCCTCGAACGCCCTGTCGGGAAGCTCCTCTCCGGGCTCCTTCACCTTGAGCACCACGTGGGATCCGGGGATCTTCTTGGCGTGGAACCACCAGTCTGCGCCGACCGCGAATTTGAAGGTCAGCTGGTCGTTCTGGATATTGTTCCTGCCGACATAGATATCGTATCCGTCGGAGGAAATGTAATGATAGGGCTCACCCTTGAGCTTTACGGGCTTACCCTTCTGCACATGCTCCCTGACATATCCCGCCTCGGAAAGCTCGCGTCTTATCCAGGCCAGATCCTCTTCACTCTCAGCAATGCCGATGCTCGCAAGGATGGATTCGAGATGCTCTATCCTTTCCTTTACATTCTCCGTCTGGACCGCAAGTGCCTCGGCCGTTCTCTTGAGCTTGGTGTATCTGTCAAAGTACTTTACCGCCGTCTCCTGTGCCGAAAGGGTCGGATCGAGCGGGATGGTCTCTTTTTCGTTCGTATAGTAATTGTCTACCGTGATCTCCTTCGCCCCGGGCTCCGCGGAGTAACCGAATGCATTCAGAAGTTCTCCCCAGATACGGTACTTGTCACGGTCCTCGGTCTTTTGAAGCTGCCTCGTCTGTTCGTCCAGGGTGTGCGAATCCCTTTCGATCAGGGTCTTTACCACACACTTAAGATCCGAAGACTTCTGGTTCATCCTGACAAGGGACTGTTTCTCGGAATAATACTTCTCAAGAACTGTTGACATTGAGTCAATTAAAGAAATGCTGTCCTCCGGACCCCTGTACATATCGAGCGCAAATGCCGCATATTCCTGGGGTTTTCCGCCCGTGTAGGCAATGCAGGGAGAAAACTCTCCCGCCAGAATCCGGTCCTTTAAAGAGACAAGTGCCGAGACCAGTTTTCCCATCTCTTCATCCGAAAGAGAAGCCACCGGAGCATCCCCGTCCACCCCGGCATCGAATGCCGTTTCGTGAGCGGCTAAGGGTGAGAGTCCGGTAAAGGAAGTATAGATACCCTTGAAAACAGGTCCGGGGTAAGCCGACAGGATCTTCCTGATATCATCCGCGGAAGATGAAAGAAGGTCCTCCTTTTCCATCGTATTCGGAATGAAATATTCCCTTCCCGGAAGAACTTCACGTACGGAGCTTACGGCAAGCGATACATGCTTGATCGAATCGATGATCCTTTCCGTACCGTTATCGTCCTCTGTGAGAATGATGTTACTGTGCTTTCCCATTATCTCAGTGACAAGGCTCACACGCTTTACATCACCCATTTCATCGAGGTGCTCCGCATCTATCCTTATCGCCCTCTCAAGGCCGGGCTGTGATACGGATATGACCCTTCCTCCCTGAAGGCGCTTTCTGAGCACCATGCAGAAATTCGGAGCATTAAGGGGGGATTTCTTGGAGCTTTCCGTGATGTAAACGAGCGGAAGCGAAGCATCCGCACTGAGAAGAAGCTTCAGATTTCCCTCCGGCGTATTTACCGTGATCTGAAGCTCGTCGCTTTCCGGCTGAGCAACCTTGGAGATGCGTCCGCCGGATAATCTTCTGTTGAGTTCGCTGCAGAGTGCAGCCGTTGTGATACCGTCAAATGCCATTAAATTAAATGTACTCTCTTTAAGATCGTGACTATCTTTCGTCCGCCGGGCAAGGTCCTCAGCTCCGCTTCGGTAACGGAATCGAGAAGCAGAAGGAATACGAAATACACGGGAACCGCCACAACTATCGCAGGAAGCACTGCGATCCTTTCATCGCATCCGCTGAGGAGCACAAGTCTGTAAACGCCGTACGCTATAAGGCTCATCGCAACCGATGATGCAAGGGGCTTAACAATGGTCGTCTCCATCTCCTGCTTATATCCTATCGCTCTCCTTACGGCAAGCTGGTTGAGCACCGCCATCACTCCCGCGTAGAAGGTATAGGAGATCGCAACTGCGAAAACATCAAGGTTCGTAAATCTCAAGAGCAGAACGAGCAGTATCGTCTGGAGAACAAGCGCGATCACCGCATTTATTATCGGGGTATTGAGTTTTCCTATCGACTGCAGGATCGACGAATTCAGAGTGGAAAGAGCGATCAGCACAACGGATACGGACAGTGCCATGAGGCTGTGCGAACCGAGTGCGATATTGGGTCTCGTATTGGGGAAAAGAAGGAGCATCACGGGCGCCGCAAAAGTAAACAGGCCGGCTGCACAGGGGATCGATATGAGCATGGTGCTCTTTACTCCGAGCGCGATCTTGGCGCATGCGGATTCCCTGTCCTTCTTAACGATGAATGCGGATACCGCGGGGATTATCGCCGCCGCCATCGCGGATGAAAACGCTATCGGGATATTTGAAAGGACCTGTGCCTTTCCGGAAAAGATACCCCAGTGTGCGGTCGCTTCAACCTGACGGAGGATGATCTCATCCTCACTTAAGCTTCTCCATACGGGATAGTATTCGGTAAAGATCTTGTTGTTGATGGGTGCAAAAACATTATAGACAGCCGTACTCAGGATAAAAGGAGTAACGACCTTCAGGATGGTCTTAAACACTTCCGGGAAAGAATCAAACTTTTCGGTGGGATCTTCCGCAGCTCTCTTAAGGATTGCCTTACGGTTCACAAAATACATGATCGCCATAAAGATAAGAGCGGTCACAACGCCCATGCCGGTTCCGAGTGCCGAACCCTGCGCGCCCCTTACACCCCTGAGGATCTGACCCGCTTTGTCCGCAGGCTCTTCCATCGTCCCCATTGTGAGCTTTATGAACAGTGCCGCAGCTCCGACGCTTACGATCGCATTTATTATCTGCTCGAGTATCTGTGACAGCGAGGTCTGTGACAGCGACCTGTGTGCCTGGAAATATCCTCTGAGTACACCAAGTATTCCGTATATGAAGATCGTCGGAGCAAATACCCGGAGGACCGGAACAGCCGCATCCTGGACAAAAAGAGATGCTCCGAAATAAAGGACCATCGAAGCCGCAAGTCCCGCAATGAGCACATAGATAAATGCTCCGAGGAAGATCCTGTGAGCATTCCTGTATTCCTTTAACGCAAGCTTCTGTGCGATGATCTTGGAAATTGCGGACGGTATGCTGTACGAAGAAACCAGAAGTATTATCGTATAGAAATTATACGCGGACTGGTAATATCCGAGTCCGAGCTCGCCTATGATCGAAGAAAGAGGCCCCCTGTACAAAAGTCCTATGACCCTGCTCACTATGCCGGCTATCGCAAGAAACGATGCCTGCATCACGAGATTATCATTTTTTTCGTTATTTACTACCGAAGTCATCAAAAACCGCTTTCAAAAACACATTACCCCGGAATTATACTACAAAAGTCAAATAACTGTCTCAAACAATATAAAAGTCCTTACCTTGACGGAAAGGACTCTGTACAATGCCGGACACACCGGGAAATTCTAAAATCATATACGAAACTCACGGGCGCACCACAAAACGAAAATGATGACCGCAAGATTCAAAAGTATAAATACGGGCACCAGAATGCGGAACTTAAGCTTTTTGGTCTTGTGCCTGAAAAACTTCATTCCCGCAAAGCTTCCGACCGCACCTCCGATAAAACCCGTAAGCAGAAGCGTAAATTCCGGAATGCGCCATTCGCCGCTTGCAGCTTTCTGTTTATCGATGCCATAGACCGCAAACGAAACGACATTAATGATCAGAACATATATCCAAAAGAAGAAAAATAACTTATCCATCATCAGTCTTTCCTGGCGAACTCCCTGACCAGCTCTCCGGCTTCTTCGGAAGGCAGAGGACGTCCCCAGATATAACCCTGGATGTAATTGCATCCGATGGCATGGAGAGTCTCGATCTGTGATTCCTCCTCAACACCTTCCGCTATTACATTGAATCCCATAACGTGTCCGAGTGAGATGATAGCCGCAACATACTGCTTTGAGCTGTCGCTCGAATTCATCTTGTCGATGAATGATTTGTCTATCTTGAGAAGATGTGCGGGGAAATTGTTCAGATAACTCAGCGATGAATATCCGGTTCCGAAATCATCGATCGCTATCTTGACTCCCATCTTGCGGATCTCATTGATGCAGTGCATCGCCTTTTCCACGGATTCGATCATTATCGATTCGGTTATCTCAAGCTCAAGCTGTCCCGCAGGGATACCGCTCGATGCGATCAGGTTGCTGACCTCCACGAGGAAATCCTTCTTCATCAGGTGCTTGACCGAAACGTTAAGGCTGAGCATGACATCGGATCCGGTTTCCTTGATAAGATCTCCGATAAAGGATGCCGCTTTTCTGAATACCGCCGAATCAACCCTGTCGATAAGTCCGGCCTTCTCCGCAACGGGGATGAAGTCCGCAGGTGAAATGAATGATCCGTCCTCATCCTTCATACGCGCAAGAGCCTCAAAACCGCGAAGCTTATGATCCATGTCATACTGGGGCTGGAGCATGTAATAAACGGTATCATTATCGAGAGCATTCTTGATCTTGCTCTCCATCTCAAGGGTATTCTCCTTCTTCAGAAGATCCTTGGTAAACTTCTTGATATGCTCGCTGCTCGCTTCTTTCTTGACTTCCTGCATGGCAAGCATCGAATATGAGATCAGATCGTCCATATCACCGCAGTCATAAGGGAAGACCGAATAACCGAAGCTTGCGGTAAGGAAGAAATCGTAACCGATATTGTCCATCTGATCCTTAAGTGCTGCTTCATACATCCTGATACTGTTTAGGATATCCTCGTCGGATTCGAACTCTCTGATTATTAGGGTAAACTCATCTCCGCTGAGTCTGGATACGAAATCAAGCGTTCCGGAAGCACCGCCGTCGGCAACGGCTTTCCATCTCTTGGCCGCTTCGATCAGGACCTCGTTACCCACATCAAATCCCATTGTGTCATTGATCACCTTGAAGCCGTTCATGTCGATCGTGACATCGGCAAAGGGCTCCTTCTTTTTGATGAGCTCTTCGATAAGCTCGGTAGTCGCAAACCAGTTGGGAAGTCCGGTGAGCATATCGGTGACCGCCTGAACTCTCAGGCTCTCCTGATAATCATCCAGCTTTTTATTGTTCTTGTAGATAAGGAAAACCATACCTACGGTCATAAGGTTTATGAAAACTCCGGGAAGGCTGGTGAGATTTTTTCCTAAGAAGACGCTCATCATTACAATGGGGAGCTGAACAAGCAAAACGGTAAGCGAGGCAACAAAACCCTGCTTTCCGTAGTAAACCGCAACAATGATTATGCATACATTTGAGATCGATGAGAAAACGCCGGCGAAGGTATAAAACGGAAGCGACCTGCCGCCTATCATTATCGACGCTCCGGAACTTGACGAAACGCTGATAATGAAATTACAGATAAAATACAGCACCAGAAGCGTCCAGAACAGGAATCTGGGTGCGGATTTTTTCAGAAAGTAGAGCCTGTCCAGTGTAGCCTGGATGGTTTTTCTCTCGGTCTCAGTCTTCTTATTGGTCATACGATGTCTCCCCCTCGAGTTATCGTGTGTACTCAAAAACATATTATAGCATTAAAAGAAGGCTAAATATAGGAAAAAATCAGCTTTTTGAGGTTTTCTGCTCCCTTTTTTTCGCAAAATAGAGTTCTTCGGTGGCAAGTGCCATCTTTGTGACGGAAAATTCGCACTTTTCGGGCTCCGGATATGTGTACCAGGTGTCCGTCAGAGTGTTTAAGTCGACACAGTCCCCGTACTTTCCCAGATAATCGTACTCAATATGGCAGGAATAAAGGGACGGAACGGTCTTGACCATCTCATGCACATCGCCGTCCTTATCGGTCACCCTGACCTTAAATCCGTCCATATCGTGGACCATAATGCCCGTTCCGATCGGAATATACTTTCTTGCATTCGGGAGCGAATCAACGTGAACGGGAAGCTCCCCTGTGGAATATGTTCCCGCTTCGACCTCGCGGCGCACATTGCCCCTCTCCCACTCATACCAGTCCGGTATATGTGAAAATTCGGTCTCACCTTTTACGGCTTCAAGCTCGCCGAGTTCGGTCATATTCCACTGTTTTCCGCAGGCATCGCATTTAAGGACGGTGCCCTTTGAAGACATTTTGTATTCTGCATGGCATGCGGGACACTGATAGAGGATCTTGTGAAGACCCTCGGCACGGCCCTTATAGGTTACGCGTATTCCACGCTCCTTCTGCCATGCGAAATCGTCGTAAACAAAGCTTTCGCGTATCTTCGCATTTATCTCGTCGGAAGAAGCTTTCTTAAGTTCTTCGACAGAATAGATCTGCGTAAATTCCGCTTCGGTGGGCTTTACTCCCCTGTCGTGAAGATTCCAGAACGGTGAATTGACGTGATGACCGTGACAGATAAGCGTAACAACGGGGACTCCCAGGAGCTTGCAGAGTTTTCCGAGGGATTCGGGAAGCACGGCGGTGGTACCGCAGAGGGAATACCTTGCTTCGGGATAGATTATCGCAACATCTCCGTTTTTGATCGTACGGGTAAGCTGCTTTACGAGTGAGATGTCACTCGTGAATTTTCTCTTACAGATGCAGCCGACATCACGGAGGAGCTTTTCCCTTCCGATGAAGCCGTCTATCGCGACAACATAATTGGCCCGCCAGGGAAAGATCGTCTTGGTTGCGACCTTGAAATCCATGAATGCATTGTGATTACAGAGCATCACAAAGGGAGGCTTAAGATCTTCGGGGATATTCTTTTTGATGATGCATCCGTGCTTGATGACATCGGGCGCGCTCAGGATATATGTCAGCGGTCTTAAGTACCACTTCGTCCTTACGGGCGGCGCCTGCATATCAAATCTTACAAAATCCTGATCCTTCATCTGAAAATGTCTCCGGTGGAATTTCCGAAAAAGAGTCCCTAACATCCTCTTTCCGGATATTCATATTATACAGGAAAAACCGTTTTTTGTGATATAATCGTCTATGTGATATTGTTTTCACTTCTTATGAGGATATAGGGTGCATGAAGTCTATACAGACTAAAATCAGTATAGCGATCACGGTCATGATGGTTCTTGCAACGGGAACCCTGATGATCACTGCCATGCTCAGAAACCGCACTCTTCTCGATTCTTATTCCGACAGGGTCATCCTTTCAACAACGCAGTACTATACGGAGGTGCTCAATGACGTCATAGCCGAAAACGAAGGCGATAACGATGCCATGTATGCGGCACTCAGGGAAAAGGCAGCCGAGTTTTCCGTTTACGGAAGCGGCTATGCGGGAATACTGAACCGTGACGGCGACGTCATATATCATTACAAACACCCCGAAGGACTGGGCTTTGCCGATATGGCTGATGCCGTCAAAAAGCATTTTGCCTTCATACTCGGACTGACCAGGGATGAGCCGTCAATGCACTGGGGATACGACGGACGCCGCTCCAAGATCGTCGTGGAGGAACTCTCAAACGGTCTGGTCTTCTATATGTCCATTGCAAGAAACGAGATTGCAGTTCCGCAGGCAAGGCTTGTTTTCCAGCTTTTCATCACATCGGTCATAATAGTTGCGATAGCACTCATCATCGGGATCCTCTGGGTCAAGTCCATCATAAAGCCCCTTACCAAGATGACTGAGACCGCCTTCAGATATTCAAACGGCGACTTCTCACAGATGATGGAGGTCGAATCCAACGACGAAGTCGGAAGGCTTTCCAAGAGCCTTCAGAAGATGTCCAATGCGCTCACGGATCAGATCCGCATTGCAGACGAAGCCAACAAGGCAAAATCCAATTTTCTCTCCAACATGTCCCACGAGATCAGGACTCCCATCACGGCGGTCCTCGGTTTCAATGAGATGATCCTCAGGGAAGCGGACAATAAGGAGATCCTCCTTTATGCCGAAAACATCAAGACCGCAGGCAACACCCTTCTCGGTCTCATAAACGACATCCTTGATTTTTCGAAGATCGAGGCGGGCAAGGTCGAGATCATTCCCGTCGATTACGATATGTCATCCGTCCTCAACAATCTTGTGAACATGGCAAGAGTAAGGGCTGAGGGCAAGAACCTCGATCTGAAATTTGATTTCGACAAGGATCTTCCGAGGATCCTTAACGGTGATGAAGTACGCATCAAGCAGATCATCACCAACATCCTGACCAATGCCGTAAAGTACACCGAAAAGGGTTCGGTCACCTTCTCGATGGGATTTGAAAAGGATCCCGAAGACAGCGACTCCGTATTCCTCAGGGTATCCGTAAAGGATACCGGTATCGGTATCAAAAAGGAAGACATGGAAAAGCTCTTCTCCAAATTCGAGAGGATAGAGGAAAAGAGAAACAGAAATATCGAAGGCACCGGCCTGGGAATGAACATCACGCAGAGCCTTTTAAGTATGATGGATTCAAAGCTCGAGGTCGAAAGTGTTTACGGAGAAGGATCCACGTTCTCATTCAAGCTCAGACAGAAGGTCGTAAAGTGGGAGCCACTGGGCAACTACAAGGACACCTACAATGCCAACATCGGCACAAGGGACCGCTACAGGGTTTCCTTTACCGCAAGGAACGCACACATCCTGATGGTCGACGACAATACCACGAACCTTATGGTATTCAGGAATCTCCTCAAGCAGACCCATGTTAAGATCGACACTGCGATAAGCGGTGACGAATGTATCAATATGTGCTGCGAGACGAAATACGACATCATATTCCTCGATCATATGATGCCCGGAAAGGACGGAATCGAAACTCTTCACGACCTGCAGAACATGGAAGGGTCTCTCAACAGGGAAACGCCTTTCATCTGCCTTACCGCAAATGCGATCTCCGGAGCACGTGAGGAATACATCCGAGAGGGCTTCAACGACTACATGACCAAGCCCATCGATCCCATCAAGCTCGAAGAAAAGATGACCGAGTACCTGCCTGCGGACAAGATCGACAAACCCGAAGAGCCTTCGGATCCTTCGGAAAGCATGGTCATGGAATTCTCCGGAAAGTATGCGGACGATCTTCCCGATTTCAGGGCACCCGGCAATCTCGATCTTCTCGAAGGCCAGGATCTCATCGATGTGGGCGTCGGTATCAGGCACTGCGGATATGACGACCTCTATCTGGATGTTCTGGGTTCATACTTCGAATCGATCAAGGAGTCCAAGAAGAAGCTCTCCGATTTCCTCGAAAAGGAAGACCTCAAGAATTATATGATAAGGATCCACTCCGTAAAGAGTTCATCCAAGACCATCGGTGCTCTTTCGCTCGGAGAAAAAGCCGCACGTCTCGAACAGGCGGCCAAGGAGGATGATATCGATTTCATCAGGGCAAAGCATGAAGAATTCATCGCCGACTATGATGCGGTCGGAAAGCTCCTCAGAAAAGTATTAAACGGTTAAAGGAAAAAGAAAGAAATGAAAGTCATAAACAGAAACGCACTTAAATACATTGCGATCGTCGCAATGCTCATCGACCACATCGCCTGGGCATTCGTTCCCACCGGAAGCGTACTCGGACAGGTAATGCACTTCATCGGAAGACTCACGGGCCCCACAATGGCTTACATGCTCTATGAAGGCTATATCCACACAAAGAACGTAAAAAAATACGCGATCCGTCTCGGAGTTTTTGCACTCTTCTCCTGGATCCCGTATTCATTATTCGAAACCGGTGCCTGGTATTATCCGCAGTTCGGAGTCATCTTCACACTCTTCCTTGCACTGCTCGTTCTGTGCATGTGGGATAAGACAGATCTTCCAAAAGCGGTAAAGGTCATACTTGTAGTGTTAGCCTGCATTCTGTCCGTCCTCGGAGACTGGCCGATCTTCGATATACTCTGGCCTCTTTTCCTGTTCATCCACAGGGATAATTACAAAAAGCAGTGGCTCTCCTTCTATATCATTATCGCAGTCGAAGTGGCATTTACCACGCTCACTGCGTTCATGGGCGGAAACCCCTTCAGGTCGATCTTCCAGTTCGGTGCATTCATGGTGCCGCCGATCCTCATGTATCTCTACAACGGAGAATCGGGCAGCAGGAATGCATTCCACAAATGGTTCTTCTATATCTTCTACCCTCTGCATCTTCTGATACTCTGGGCTCTGAAGACATATGTATTCTGACCGGCATCAGACTTCGTAATCAAAGCAGCTTCTGTTCTTTACGAAAGGTCTTACCTTTCCGTCAGCTACGGCAACATGCGCAGGGTGCACTGCATAACCTTTCAGTGCATCCTCGTTTTCAAATAAGGAGTCGAGCATGAGGTCGGCATTCGAACTGGGCAGGCCCTCAGTGTTGACCTTGATCTCGACAAGACCGGGGACGACACCTTTAAGGCCTTCGAGGCCTTCTTTTATTTCTGCAACAATCTTTGCTTTCTCAGAGCCTGAGTATTCTTCCTTCAGATTCCAGACAATTACATGACGTACCATAAAACACCTCCTATTAATTCGTCACGGGTGACATGTGCCACCCGTGGAACGTGTTATAAGGTATTATACAGCATCTTCCTTGAGGGCTTCAATGATGGTGTCGTCTTTGATCTTGCTGATGCTGAGAGCCATGCTGAGGGCGATGACAAGGAAGACAACAACGGTCACGAGGATGATCATGAGCCAGTCGGGATTGAAAGTGAAGAGCTTTTCGTTGAAGGAGCTGTACATCATGTAGCAAAGGACGAGGGAGACGGGGATGCCGTAAAGGAGGGCTTTGATGCCGTAGAGGAAGGTCTCGAGTCTGAGCATCTTTTTGAAGCCTCCGCTTGTAAGACCGACCGATCTGTACATCGCGAATTCCTTTCTCCTGAGGATGATACCGGTGGAGATGGTGTTGATGATGTTGGCGATGGCGATCAGAGTGAGCAGTGCGGTAAAGCCGTACATTGCGGTATTGAGCATGAGTGTGACGGTGTTCATAGCCTCAAACGCATTGACCATATCATAGACACTGTAATGTGAATAATCGCCTTCCGCAAACATCTCGTAGAGCTCATCGACAAGTTCTTCATGATGATCGGTCTCAACGCCAAACTCACATGAAAGATAATCCGGCCCTATCGTCTCATAAGCTCTGGGATAATATTCCGATGCGGGAACATAAGCAGTGGCATTTCCCTTGGGAGAAAGCTCGAAGAGATAATTTCCGCTATCATATTTCACCAGATCCGCGATCTCGATAACGGGAGGATACCCTTCTGTTCTATCGTAGCGCAGGTACTGACCGATAATACCTTCATTAAAAAGCTCGCTGGGATGCTTTTCGCGGAACAGGTCGTTTAATACCACCGCACGCAGGGTGCCGTCATGATACTTTGAAACATCGAGTCCGTTGTCTGTAAGCAGCTTATCAAAATCGGCATCGTCAACAATGATAAGAGTAAAGTCATCAAGTGACAGGTCCTTGAATTTACCGTTACGGAAAGCAGGATCGGCGATAGCGGTATCGGCAACTATGATACCTCTTTCAGGATTCGGATTAAATGCGTAATTGAGGATATCCGCATAATAGACCTTATCGATCTTTTCCGTATTTTCAAGCATGCCGCGGACTTCGTCTCTTTCGTCATACGCACACGTTACCATGAGCTCGCAGGGAAGGCTGAAATCGTAGCGATTGACCCTGTTTATCGAGTCACTGAAGTAACTGACCGTAAGGAAAAGAATGACCGATGCGGAGATCGTGAAGGTTATTACCTTGCCCTTGATACCGTTTCGCTTAATGTTCTTGTAAGCAAGCTCGCCTTCATAACCGAAGATCTTGCGGATCAGGGGATTTACACGAAGCTTCTTTGCTTTGACCTTGATGACACCCGTTTCCCTGAGTGCATCTATGGGCATTACCTTCGCCGCTTTGATCGCGGGAGTAAATGATGAGATCAGGATCGTGACCGTTGCAAGGAGGATTATCAGAAGAACCACCTCAGGCTTTATAACAACCGGGACACCACCCGTAAGTCCGCTTACTCCCATGATCATTCCGTTGTTTATCATCCTGCTTCCGAGAACATACAGTGTAACCTTGGTGCCGATATATCCGAGGATAAGTCCGAGAGGAATACCGATGATTCCCAGGATAAGTCCTTCAAAATAAATTGATGCTCTCTTCTGTCTTGCGGTGGCTCCGACGCTGGCAAGCATTCCCAGATAGCGCATTCTTTCCGTAAGCGACATTCCGATCGAGTTGTAGATGAGAATAACGCTCGTTGCAACAACTATCGCAAGTCCCATTGCCATAAGAATAAAGAATTTTCTGTAGACTCCGCCGCTTCCTTCAAATGCAAAATAACTTATGAGAAGTTCCGAATCAAAATAATAATCATCTATTCCGTATTCGGATACGATTCCCTTAAGAACCTTAAGAGAGTTAGGGCCGGGATGCTTAAGTGTGATATATACATCGGTATCTTCCACAGCGGGGAAATATCCGGGATCCATTCCGCGGAGGATATCATATCCGTTTGTGGGGAAATTTCCGTGAAGGATCGCCGTCACCGTAACAGTTTCCGTAGAAGCGTATTCAAACTGTTCTATTGACTGATACGCTCCCGCCACATAGGTGAGTGAATCTTCGTCCGTGAAATATCTGTAGCCCTGTTCATAGGTAAGTGTGTCACCGGGCTTTATATCCAGATGATTGTCTTCAAGGAACGCGGCCTCTACGGCTGCCTCATCGGAAGATGTTGGGAATGTTCCCTCATAATCGCATACAACTCTCTGGGAAAAATAATCGATGCCTACATGTGCGACATTTCCTGTCCTGAATCTGTCTTCAAGTCCGTTATCAAGCCTTACGCCGCTTATGGTAGCGTCGGTATTGATCACACCGACCATGGAAATATTATCATCATTTACAAGAGCATTTACCTGTTCCGGAGTAAGATCGCAGAATGTTGCAACGATATCTCCGCTTCTGTACTTTTCGATCGTTCCGAAGTAGCTGAAGAAAGAAAAGATACCGAGCAGTATCGCGCTGATAAGTGAAGTCGAAACCGCAATGCCCAGTATGGTGACGACGGACCTCTTCTTGTTTCCGAGAAGATGCCTTACGGTAAGCTTATTTACGATATTCATTCAGCCATCACCCCCGCTTTCTTGGAATCCCTGGTGATACGGCCGTCCTCGATAGTGATGACCCTGTCTGCGGAAAGCGCGATCCTTTCATCATGTGTGATGATGATGACGGTCTGATTGTTTTCTTTGTTGAACTTACGTAAAAGAGAGATTATCTCCTTGCTGTTTTCGGAATCGAGATTACCGGTGGGCTCATCCGCAAGCAGAAGTGCGGGGTGGTTCATGAGAGCACGTCCGATGGATACTCTCTGCTGCTGGCCTCCGGAAAGCTGGTTAGGAAGATGTGTGAGTCTGTCCTTCATTCCGAGCTTATCGACGATATCATCCAAAAGCTTTTTGTCGGGCTTTTTTCCGTCGAGCAGAATGGGAAGAGTCATATTCTCTTCTACGTTCAGGATGGGAATGAGATTATAGAACTGATAGATAAGTCCGATGTTTCTTCTGCGGAAGATTGCAAGCTTTGTCTCGTCAAGCTTTCCGATATCCGTTCC
>JAGCRJ010000243.1 GCA_017964745.1 Lachnospiraceae bacterium | reverse complement strand
ATATCTTCTGTCGTGACCCTTTCTGTCCTCGACATAAGTGATGAGATCCTCGTTGATATGGGCTCTTCTGGGATCTCCATCGGGAAGTTCTTCCCTGAGGACTTCAAGGATGGTCTTGATGATCTCGATGTTCTGCTTCTCGTTATGTCCGCCGAGGTTGTAGGTCTCAAAGAGTCTTCCCTGCTCCTGAACCATATCGATTGCCTTGGCATGATCCTCGACATGGAGCCAGTCACGGACGTTCTTGCCGTCGCCGTATACGGGAAGCTTTGCACCCTTTAAAGCATTGTTGATCATAAGGGGAATGAGCTTTTCGGGGAACTGGTAAGGTCCGTAGTTATTGGAGCAGTTGGTTATGTTTGCGGGGAAATGATATGTATCCATATATGCCCTTACAAGCATATCGGAGCTTGCCTTACTTGCGGAGTAAGGGCTGTGAGGGCTGTAAGGGGTTGTCTCATAGAAGAAAGCGTTCTCATCCTCGGGAAGCGATCCGTAAACTTCGTCGGTGGAAACGTGAAGGAACTTCTTTCCTTCGGGATAGGTTCCGTCTTCCTTTTCCCATGCATCCCTTGCGCATGCGAGCATGATTCCGGTTCCGAGAACATTGGTGCGGATGAAGGTCTCGGGATCCTTGATGCTTCTGTCAACATGGCTCTCGGCTGCAAAATGTACAACGCGGTCGATATCGTTCTCGTCAAAGATCTTCTTGATGGCATCCTTGTCGGTGATGTCAGCCCTGACGAAGGTATAATTTTCTCTTCCCTCGATGTTCTTGAGGTTTTCGAGGTTTCCGGCGTATGTGAGCACATCCACGTTGATGATGCGGATTTCATCCCCGTACTTTTTGAACATGTAGTGGATGTAGTTAGAGCCGATGAAGCCTGCTCCTCCGGTGACAAGATAAGTTCTCATTTCATTCTCCTTTTTTGTGTATTAAAGGTTATTTACGTGTTGTGGGACCTTACGAATATCTGAGGTCCATATCTACGTATCCGTTGATTCCGGATATGGTTCCTTTTTCGGTGTACTGCCAGTAATCATATCTGCCGGTATATCCGCAGACCGATGAATAATGCGCAACCCAGATCTTGTAATTGCCGAACTTGGAAACGTCCATCCTGCTTGTAAGCCAGGTCTTGTTCGCATATATTCCCGCGGTATATCCCGCACTTCTTATGGTCTCGCAGAAAGCGATGATGACTGAGGTTCTGGTGTTCTTGTCTATCGTATCGCCTCTTCCGCCGCTCGCCTCGACATCAATGAAAACGGGAAGATCAAGTGAGTAGCCCTTGATTCGGTCAAGTACCATCGACGCTTCGTAAACGGCTTCGACATCGTTGATCGCCTGCGTTACGAAGTATACTCCGACCTTGAGGCCCGCTGCCTTCGCACCCTGAATGTTGGATGCAAACTTGGAATCATCGATAAGTGCACCTGCGCTCGATCCTCTGTAGCCGACTCTGATTATGACATAGTCAACGCCTGCTGCCTTGACCGCACTCCAGTTGATGGTGCCCTGCCACTTCGAAACATCGATTCCGAGGATTCCCGACGTTGATGTCATTTTTCCGTCGGATCCGAACTGATAGGTAACACCCTGGATGACCTGGGTTCCCGTAACGGGCTTTCCGTTCGAATCGTAGAAATAGGTCGCTCCGTTAATTGTCTGCCATCCGGTGTATTTGGTTCCGGTTATGATATAGAATTTGTCGAACTTCGCATAGTCCGCAAATGTAGCCTTACGGTAGTTGCCGTTTTCGTAGACATATACTTCGTTACCGGACTTATCCTTGAGAACCTGTGTCATGTCGACGCTGGTTACGGTAACGGAGATCTTCGCCTCCGTGGCAGCCTTCTCGGTGGTCTCGGAATTAGGTTTGGTTTCGGCCTTGACCGTCACCTCACAGCTTCCGCCGCTCACTGCATTGATATAAAAGCATTGTGAGCCTGAGGATACCGTTGCAACCGATTCATTGGAGCTCTTTAT
>JAGCRJ010000242.1 GCA_017964745.1 Lachnospiraceae bacterium | reverse complement strand
TTTCACCGATTTAAAGAATCTGTTCCATTCCGATCTTCTGGGGCTTCAATCCCATAGCCTCATAGAATCTGATCGCGCCGGGATTGCAGGACCATACATTGAGCGTGATGTTATAGAAGCCGTTTGCCTTGGCATATTCAAGCACATGCTCATACAGCATTTTTCCGATATGCTTTCCGCGTGCGTTTTCGTCAACGCATATATCATCGATATATAATGTCCTGATATCGGTCAGCACAGAGTTGTTTTTTTCACATTTTGAAACACAGAATGCATGTCCGAGAATCGATCCGTCTTCTTCTGCACAGACAAAAACGGGGGTCACAGGATTATCTATGATCCGTGCGAGTTCTTCTGCGTTGTACTTTGTCGCAGGTCCCTTGAAAATGTCCGGTCTTCCGTTGTGATGGACCATATCGACCTGAACAAGCAGTTTCAGGATCCCGTCAATATCGGCTGTGGTTGCATTTCTTATCGTCATAGATCACTCCCAAAATCTCACAACATTCCGCGAGGGGGCATTTCTCCGGGCTGTTGCGGAGGTATCTGCTGAAGTTCCGGTTTTACATACATCTGCTGGTGTGCCTGGGGCTGTGCCGGCTGAGGCATCTGTCCGGGCTGCTGAGGCGGCATCTGCTGAGGTGCCGGCTGCTGATACGTCTGCCGGGATGACATGTGCTGAGGGACAGGCTGCTGATACGCCTGCTGGGATGACCTGTGCTGAGGCACAGGCTGCTGTGGCATCTGTCCGGGCTGCCGGGGCATCATCTGAGGTCCTGCCTGAGGCTTGGGGCATCCGCATCTTCCGCAGAAATTGAATGCGGAAACAGCTCCGCAGACAGGGCAGGTCCAGGATTCAACCAAAGGTCTCTGATTTCCGCATCTTGCACAGAAGTTGAGCTGATTTACCGTTCCGCATGAACATGTCCAGTTTCCCAGATATACAGGTCTGTATACTGTCTGGGAAGCTCCGGGCAGGGTGACGATGCAGTAATCGTTCTTGGAAGCCTTTATGACCATAATGAACGAAACAACGAAAAGTGCGATAACATAGACTATCCACAGAAGGACGGCAAGTCCGATAACCAGGTCAGCTTCCGATGCAAGACCTCCCATGACGATCGCATCATACAGACCGTGAATGATGATAGGCAGGATCATCGACAATGCATTGTACTTCTTATAGTCACTCACATTGTTTGTGATGGATGCATATTTAGCCTTACTGTAGAAATAACCCATGAACACTGCAAAGCTTGTATGTCCGGGAATGGCGGTGAACATACGCATAAGCGCGGTTGACAATCCTCCGGAGAAGACATAGCCTATATTTTCTATCGCAGCAAATCCCAGTGATACAAACACCGCATATACTATCGCATCATAGCTGTAATCGAAGTGCTTGTTCTTCCAGGTGATGAGTCTTAGCACCGTGTACTTTCCCAGCTCCTCTGCGGGACCGACAATGATCATTGCAAGGAGTACACCTTTGAGTGCCGATTCATAGGGAATGACGGTTTCAAGAATCAGCTCACCTATCGCTTCAAGTATTATTGCAGGGATAACGCTTCCGAGTCCTGCGAAGAACAATCCGATGAGCAGTCCTGCGGGTTCCTTTTCCTTCTTGTCCTTGAAATAGATGAACAGTAAAAGTCCTACTACAGGGATCAGTGCAAGTGCAAATAACATGTTTCTCTCCTTTAGCCTATAAGAAATTATTTTTCTATACGGACAAGACTGTATCCGTATCTGTTGTCTGATTCCTCTATGGTCACATAAACCGTAGACATCGGATCACCGGTATTCACTGTTCCGGAGTAAACTTCATATGTGATCGTATATTCATTGCCGTTCTTATCTACATTAACAACTTCGGAATGAAAGTCAAACGGTTTAAACGAATCCATTTCCCTGTATATATATCCATCCTCCGGATCGTAGCAGACAGCTATTCCGTCCTGATAAGATTCGTCCATATTTTCGATGACCTTATCGATATTCTGCTCCTTGTATATTTTTACAAGAATATCGTAAAGAGCCTCATAAGACATCCTGTAAAGAGCGGTTTCATGATCACCGCCCATGCCGTGTACCAGCTCAGCATCATCATTGTCCACACAGAGCAGGAATTCCCTTATCTCGGAGAAATCTCTTGAACTGAAGTAATCTCCGTATCCGGTTTCCCCGGCAGGCAGATATACGGCCGCATCTTCAAACAGCTTCAGAGTTTTGAATGACAGCCCTTTCCTGTCAAGTCCGTCATCAAAGAAGATCTCATCCTCATCAAAAGCAATCCTTCCGAAAACCACATTGTCCCTGTCAGCCCAGTCCGTGCGGGATATCACCAATTGTCCGTCTGACAAAACATCTTCGATCATGTAGTCATAGGTGCATCTGTCAGATAGCTTATAGCCTCGGTTTTCCTGAATATCATACACAACGACCAGTTTAGAGATCATTCCGCTTCCGGTGCAATAAGTTGCGCATATATCGTCAATTCCATCGCCGGTAATATCCGACATATACAGATTCCACATCACTGTTCCCATAAGGGTAAGATTTTCTCCGACATATGCGGAGAAACCCGCTCTCGCTTCTTCAGGAATATTTTCAGCCGGACCCGTAAAGGGCGGGGCAGTATTATCCACCGGCGGACTTTCAATCGGCAACGCATGGTCGTCAGATGTATTTTCATCCGTTACCGCACCGCATCCTGCCACAAACAGTGCCATGGATAAAAACAGTGCCAATACCTTTTTCTTCATGATTCCCTCCTCATTGCCGTACGGCCTTCATGGAGCGTCTCAGCGTTTCTTCGCTTTGACTACCAGAAAATCGGGCTTGTGAAAAAGATCCTTCTGATCGGGATACTTAGCCAGGATCTCATCATCGGGTAACGGTTCGATCATCTTTACGATCTCAAATCCCGCTTCGATGAGATCATTTACTATTGTGGAAAACATTCTGTGATATCTTTTTACGTTGTCTACAAACCAGACACTCTCTGTCTCCTTTTCGACACCGTAATTCTTCAGATTAAGATGGAGCTTGTTTCCGTTCTCATCGCGTGTCCATCTGTCTCCGTCAGAGTGACATGTGCTCATCGGATGCTCCTGTGAAAAGATGAATACTCCTCCGTCGCTTAAAAGCTTATGTATGTTACTCAGCACTCCGGTGAAATCATCCACATAATGAATTGCAAGCGAACTGATGACGACATCGAATTTTTCATTTATCGATCCTATATCCTCCATGGGCATCAAAAGGTACGTTATCTTCGGATCGCTGTTTTCCTTTTTAGCAACCTCCAGCATCTTTTCGGAGATGTCTATGCCGACGATCCTCTCGGCACCCTTTTTGATATAATCCATACAATGCTCTCCGAATCCGCATCCGAGGTCAAGGATATGTTTTCCGTTCAGATCGGGAAGGAGCGAATAAAGAGCGGGCATTTCGAAAACATTGTTGGCACTTCCTTCGTTTTCCCTGATCTTCTTGTATCCGTCGAAAAATACCTGATTGTCAAAAATGTTCTGCTTTGCCACGGCTGTCTCCTTGTCTTATCAGTATTCGGTCCTGACCGTTTCGATCCCGTAGATCTCCTTGAATCTCTTTTCATCCTCAGGGGATCGGATCAGCATCACTTCAGTAAAATGTCCGTCCTTTTTGTTCTTGAACCCGGCAACCTTTTCACCCGTGCATATCGAACTTCTGATGATCGCCGTCTGGGTTTCCGGGTCAAAGCGGATCACATCCTCCGGATCTGCCGCAGAATTTTTCTTTTTCCGTGTGGAATTGAGCCGCTTAAAAATGCCGAGTATCATACTTTATAAATGTACCACCAAACGGGCTATTTGCCTATTGTTCATTCATATATTCACGAAATCTTAAGCTTCCGCAAAGGACTGATCATATGGCCCGGGGCCGTATATCAGCTGATATACAAGAAAAGGAGGCGTGTATTTACGCCTCCTTAGTTAAACCACAAATATAAAAACTTATCACAAGCTGTTCTTGTATTCCTCAAGCTTTTCCGTGTAGCTTACAGCCTGCTTTTTCATGATCAGCACATCAATGAGAAGTGCAAGGATATAAAGCAACGCGATTATCACGAAGAATATGATCCAGGAGATCATATTGCCGGCTCCGTTGAACAATCCCATGCTGTAGAAGAAAATGATCTCCGCCGGGACAAACAGCACATAGAAAACCGTAAGCTGAACAATGAATCCTTTTTTCTTCATAAACGAACTTTGGAATGCAGCGACAAATGATGCCGAGCTCCATAAGCAAAAGCCCAAAAGCTTTATAAGAAAAGTGACTTTGATATTTTCACTCCCGTTAATAAGTGATAGCACAAGGATGCAGATCATCAGCCACGAAAATACATAAGCAGAGGCATCACGGAAATTTTTCAGGTATTCTTTCATTCTGTCCATATTATCGTCCTATTCCGAGAAGATTCTTCAACTCAACCGCATACCGTCTCGATACCATTATGTTCTCACCGTTTTCAAGCGTAGCCAGAATATTTCTCGTGATCTCCGGCTTGAGCTTCACCACCTTGTTCAGATGGATGATGGTGGATTTGGAACAGCGGAAGAAGTCTTTGCCGTCCAGTATGCTCTCGAATTCATATAATCTCTTATCAGTCAGCAGAACCTTTTCATTCGTATATATAAATGTCTTTTTGTCGACGGATTCAATATAGAGGATATCTTCCGTCGGAACGCTCACGATCTCTCCGTCCTTTGTTGCGGAGATATAACTGCCGTATCTTTTGATATACCTTTCGAGCCTTAAAACTTCTTCGGTAACTTCAATGCAATGGATCTCCACATATAATTTTTGGTCCCTGGTTATCTCGACTTTCAATTCGGTGTCTTGACCTTTCCGGTATCAACAAAAGTATCACGTTATAAAGTGACCTGCATAACTATTATTAACATATTCATCCGAATATTACCAAACTTTTGTTGAGATGGATACCTCCAGGTTACCATGCGGTACACACACAGGTACCAAGTTGCCAAAAAAGAAAAAACTCCCTGCCTTTTGTTCCGGCAAGGAGCTTTTCTTCACACTTTATATCTGGAGGTATTACTTACACAATCTCTTTATTCCGGCCTTTTCCAGAGCGGCGCCGAAGATATAGAACACAGCCGCGCTTCCTATACCCTGAATGGCATTTGATGTTACAGAAATTAGGAAAGCCGCTTCTTTTCCGTAGAGTATGACTTCCGCCGCATAGTAGCCCGCGATAGTGATCACCATGGCGATCAGCGGTGCGATCAGATTTCTTTTATTCAGAATTCCGGATCCCTTGGAAGTGAACGGTATAACTATAAGGCTCTTGATAATGATGGTTGCGGGAGCCCACATAGGTGCGGTCAGAAGATCTGCCAGGCCTCCGCCTATCGCGCCTGCAGCCATTGCGTATGGCCAGGGCAAAAGCACTGCGCTCAGGTATATGATCGAATCACCGAGATGTACATATCCTCCGGTTGCTCCCACAGGAATATGAACTATATATGCGGTGAACAGTGTTATGAGTGCCGCCAGAATTCCGGTCAATGTAAGTTGTCTTAATTTCTTGTCTGACTTCATTAATTTGTACCTTCGTTTTTTGTTACTAACACATTATCCTATGAGGCATCATGTGTCAATTTTAAGAATTCTATAGCTTGTTAAAGTTTCTGCTTATAACGGACCGGAAGTCTTTACGAAGCGTTCTCTCCCTATTATGAAGAGCATCACAAGAAGAACTGCAGGGAAAACAAGCCCCACGCCCATTCCCGCTCTGATATCGTCACCCGCATACTGGGTGACTCTTCCTACTATGGCAGGTCCTATGCTTCCTCCGAGATCACCGGCCATGGCAAGAAGGGCGAACATTGCAGTTCCGCCTGTCGGAAATTTCTTTGACGAAATGCTTATGGTTCCGGGCCACATTATGCCGACCGAAAAGCCACAGAAGATGCACCCGATCAGACCAATTAACGGATTGGCGGAAAGCGAGGCAAGCAGATAGCACACAACGCATAACGCTCCGGATCCGGTCATGAACTTCTTAAGATCAAGTTTATCTCCGTACTTTCCGTATATGACACGGCTTATTCCCATAGTGACAGCAAACAGGCAGGGACCCATCAGGTCACCCAGTGCCTTCGTAAGTCCGAGCGCCGCCTCGGCATAAGCTGATGCCCACTGGGCCATAGACAGTTCCGAAGCTCCCGCACATACCATAAGACATATTGCCGCCCAGAAGACCGGTTTCTTTCCAAGCTGCCTGATACCCATGCCCTGTCCTTCTTCTACGATCGGAACTATCGGACAGGTTGCGAAGTTAAAAATGTTAACGGCAGGAACGATCGCCCACAGCACAGCAAGCCACTTCCAGCTGTCCATGCCGAATACGGCAAAGAACAGTGTGGATATCGCTATGGT
>JAGCRJ010000241.1 GCA_017964745.1 Lachnospiraceae bacterium | reverse complement strand
TATGACCCTGCTGTCATTGGTCTCGACCGCCTTTTCGAACGCATCCCTTGCCTTCTTAAGGTCCGATATTCCCTCCGAGGTGATCCTCTCACATGCAAGCTGGACACAGAGGATATCGAGAGCCCTTCTCACTTCCAGGACATCCGACATGTTCTTCTCGGTTATCTGGGCCACCATTGCTCCTTTTCTGGGGATCATCGTGACAAGTCCCTCGAGCTCGAGCATGCGGATTGCTTCCCTTATGGGCGTACGGCTTACCCCGAGCTTATCGCCGAGGTGAACCTCCATCAGTCTTTCGCCTGCGGGTAATTCACCGGTAAGGATCGACTGTCTGAGCTTGTTATATACGGAATCTCTTAATGGCAGGAAATCTTCTTCCTTGGCCTTAGGCATAAAATAGTCCTCCGAAATACTATGATTGTATACATAATACCACGGATTGTACTGATTTTAATACAATTTCTTTAATGTGGTGACAAAACTTTCTTTATTGGTGGCAAGATGGACATTTCTTATCTCATTTACAGCCTTTGCCGCTTTATCCCTGTCGTCAAAGAAAGCAAATACGGTGGGGCCGGAACCCGTCATCAGTGTTCCGATAGAGCCTCCGTCATCAAATATCTTCTTGATCTGCGTAATCTCGGGGCAGCGGGGTTCCGTGACATATTCGAGGACATTTCCCAGATATTTAAGGAAGCCCGTTCCGGTACAGCTCTTTATGCATCCCAGCATCGCATCCACATCGGGGTGTGCGATCGAATCAAATATCTCGTCGAGCGCCTTGTAGATATTTCCCGTGGAGACTCCTTTTTCCGGCTTTGCCACAGCCAGGATATATTCGGGAAGCTGCGTAAGCTTTGTCAGCTTTTCACCGATGCCCTCGGCGAGCACGGTTCCGCCCTCGACGCAGTAAGGGACGTCGGCACCTATCTTTACTCCGAGCTCCCTTAATTCATCCATGCTGAGCCCGCAGTCAAAGAGTCTGTTCACACCGCGAAGGGTCGCGGCGGCATCCGAGCTTCCGCCCGCCATTCCCGCAGCTATCGGGATATTCTTATCAAGGCTGATCTTTACGCCTTCCGTGATGCCGCATTTATCTGTAACGGCCTTGGCAGCTTTATAGATCAGGTTATCTTCATCAACGGGAAGATCGCTTCCGCCGACATCGATGCTTATACCTTCATCAGTCTTTTCGAAAGTCAGCGTATCCGAAATATCCACGGTCTGCATTATCATCCTGACTTCGTGGTATCCGTCAGGTCTCTTTCCGGTAACATCAAGGCTTAAGTTTATCTTGGCATATGCTTTTTCGGTGATCATATGATTCCTCCGATGAGTTCAACTGTATCCATTATAAACTGCCGCGGCTGTTTTTAATACACACAAAAAAGCTCCTCCCGGGTAGGTGGGAGGAGCCTTTCGAATCATGGATTAAAGGATCATCTGTTAAGATATTCCGAAGGATCTGTTTCACCGGTCTTGAGTTTCTCAAATTTGTCGAGAACGGCGTCGTAGGTTTTCTGTGAGATCTCGGGAAGCTTTCCGCCCCAAGTCTCTTCTGCCTGCGCATATCCTTTCTTGAAGGCTTCGATCATGCTGTCAAGCTTGTCCGGATCTCCGCCTGTAAGTGCCGTAGCGAACTGTACGATACGGTCGCTTGTCTTTTCAACGCCCCAATAACCATCCTCGGCGATGTCTGCCTGTGCCTGCGCCTTGGTCTCGGGATCAACCTCAAAATTGCCATCCTTAAGGAATGACCATATATCGGTAGCCTCTCCGTATTTAGTGGCCTGCTGGCCCAGAAGCTTCTCCACAAGATTGCGGAGGCTTTCGGTCCTGGCATCTGCTTCAGCCTTAAGCTTGTTTACGAGATCGGTATTGGTTGTATAAGTCTTACCTGTCTCAGCGGTCTGACCCGAGGGTTCGTATACCGCTGCTGCCTCTTCATTAGTGACAGCGTCCTTTGCGGCTTCTTTTGCCTTTGTCTGGGAAGTATAAGCCGAGTACGCGTTTGCCGCCTGAGAGGATGTAACTCCGTTTACATTCATACGTCTCTCCTTTCGCGTTCTCTTTCGCATTTTTCAATGCAAAAGAAACAAATCATCCATGATTACATTATTTATATCGGAACGATACCCGCAAAGTTTAACCTCTTTTGCGTGAATATATTATACATCCGGCACCGGATACAAGGCAAAGCGAAATCAGTGCCATAAGGCCGAAAGGAGGTCTGAATCCGGTCTTGGGCGCGGGAATGATCTGATCGGGCGGAATATCGGGCAGTCCGGGAATGGACAGTCCGGAAGGTGATGAACCGCCCGAACCGGTTCCTCCGCTCGCTACTACGATATCCTGGGTTGACCAGGTGCCGCCTTCGTAATCCGCAACATACACGGTCACGGTATCTCCCGCCGTAAGCGAAAGTCCCGTCAGACTGATCGAGAAATTGTTACCGGATACACCGGTGCTGTTCATCGCCACAATTGTTCCGCCGGACCTTACCTGAACAGCTACCGCAAGCGCATTGGTTGTTCCGCTGACGCTTACCGTGGACGTATTACCGGATGCGGAAGTAATGGTTACGGCTTCGTTATATGCGCATACCGGAAAGGAAACAGATATAATGAGCGCCAAGGACAAAATGATACCGAATATTTTTTTCATTTTTCAATCCCCCCGTTAACCATAGAACGCCATATAACCGTCCCAATATACGCCCTTACCGCTTCCGATCTGAATTCCTCCGAAAGTGGTGTCATCATCATATCCTTCATTGACGACCGTCGCATAGAAGGGATCGGCCTGAACAGGCCCCGGTCCCATATAAAACCCTATTATGAAATCCGTGGTTGCCAGGCCTCCGCCATTAGCAGCGGAACTGGAGTATATTTTGTCGTTACCGGTCAGTATTCTTGTCGAATTGTCGCCATATGTAAGTACAAGTGACAGATCCGTATGAGTTCCCGTAGGATCATTTGTAGGATGGAAATATGTAGCCCAGACGATTATCTGCTGCGTTGAGTAATCATAGTTTACTTCAACACCCGATTCGTCATTTCCATGGAAAAGTCTTACGGTATTTCCTGTATGATCAAGATACTGATAATTTATCAGAAGTCCAACCCTGTTGATCGTAAGTGTTTCGGTATTACCATCCGAATAGGTTATCCTGACAGGTACGCTGCTGTAATAATTGGACAAAAATGTTACATTGAACCCACCATTATTATCGGATTCAATTGTTACTCCTTCCTCCATTGAGGAGTCCGCAAGCTCTACAGATGTGATTCCGTTTGCCACAGTTACAAGATCGGGATTGACCGGATGGATCATTACAGTCGTACTTCCGATATATACGGATACCGTTCTGCCGGTTCCCGTACAGGCAACGTTATCCATGTTAAGACCGTTCGGCAAATTGGGTTCTCCGGTCTGTCCGACCGCAACATATGATTCACCTGCCTGTAAGACACGAACTTTGTTTTCCTGTCCGCCGGGACCTCCGGCGTAATCGGCTATAGCAATCTTGTTACTGAACGAAGATCCGTTATATGCCTGTACAAATCTTTCTCTTCTCAGATAGGTGACAAAAGAAGGAGAGCCTTCTTCCGCGATATTCTCATTGCTTCCGCCGCCGTTTCCGTTGATCCTGACATTTGATACATTACCTGCAATGACGCATACGGAATGCTCACCGCTGGGATCTTCCGAATCGGAATTTGTGCTGTCATTATCAAGGTCTCTTACATAAAAGGCTCCGCCGCTCTGTACCAGCACGTAATTTAATCCCGGAATTGAATAAGCGGTACCCGTTGCGGTCACCGGCTGATTTTGTCCATCAACACCGAGTGTGACCGAATAATCATATGAGGAACCGCTATATACCGATCCGTTTTTATATGATGCGGAATAGCTTCCCGGAGTGGTTGAGACCTCCGTATTATCATATATATACTGCACACCGTCGGCAATTGACATCCCACCGATCTCGAAATCTCCTTCAAGTGCGATTCCGTCCATGAATATCCTGCCGTATATTTCCGCTGCAAGACCTCTTCTTATATCCTCGGAATCAACATCGCTGTCACTGTCCAGATCGCTGTATGCGTAAATATAATTATTGATGGCATCTACCGCTGCCGGATCGCCCTGATGAGGGAAACCCAGTGCGATATGTATATCAAACGCTGCCGGCGGATTGCCGAAATCAAACGTATACGTCCACTCTTTTCCGTTATTTGAGATGATTCCAACCGCATCATCAGGATTATCACCGACATTAGCCAACAAAATATCTTCATAGGCGGTGGTCACTTTGAAATACAAAACGCCGTAGGTATCGGGATCAACGTCAAATTCCGCATGGAGCCCTTCTTCGTTAAAATCCGGATACAGTTCATACATAGAACACAGCTCGGATGAATCATCCGTTATTTCCGTATAATCACTCCCGTTTTCGGAAATATACAGGTGAAGACTGCCGCCGGCTGCTTCATTTTCAAGCATAACACTGTCTATATCGATCATCGGAAAGGTCGGTGGAGCAAAGGAATCACACCACTTTCCGCCTGTGTAAACGAATTGCATCCACTGCCAGTTGTTATCCGTGAACACTTCACTGCCATCGGGTGTATACAAGGTAATTCCGGCAGGGAGGTTTGCAGGGGACTGCAACAGCATAAGTGCGCCTTCCGAAGGTGCAAGCGTAGTGACCGAAAGGCTTCCCGGATCTGTCCCGGCATCCATTATATTTACGCGTCCGCCCGGACTGATGTTAAGAGTTCCGATTTCGGCAGATACACCCACTATCGAGAAATTGTACATACAATGATCCTGCTGATTCTCCGACGGAATATCGACAGTGCCGTATACGACTCCTGCTTCCGCGGCATAATCATATCCGGGAGGATCCGTTAAGTCATTAAAAACATAATCGTCTGATCCGACATCAACCGGATCGACCGCCCTGACCCTTAACGGGTTTATCTGGGTCAGGACCGCGCTGAACAGGACTGCCGCTATCGTAAGATAAGCCAGGGCAGCCTTCCTTGTATGACTGATAGCATTCATCTTCATACATCCCTCCATAAGAAAATAGTTTTGATACACGAAACAACGCCTTGAATTATTAAATATTTCTAATCTTTCTAAAATATTTATAATCAAGACTATAGTAATGTTATCGTCCGGCAGGTTCAGTACAAATTATCCCCCCGGGGTTAATATCAGGTATCAATTTGGTATCAATCGGGGGTTTTAGGCGGATTTTGCCTTGCACCCCGGGTATAAAGATGAAATAATTTTCCAAGAAAAATAAAGAAGAAACTCGGGAAAAACATGAAAATATCCATGAAAAAGAATTCCATAATACCGGCACTTATCTACGGTCAGCTTTACGCTTTGACCGGTTCGATGTTCACGACCATCATTTACCGGCTTTTCGAATTCTACGACGAACTGACCACCTGCTACATAACTGAGGTTTTCTTCTATATCATGCAGGCGATCGGAACAGCGCTTTATGCCATATTTATCAGAAGAAACGATCAGGCGCTCAAAAAACTCCCTCTGGGTATCATGATCCTTGGTCCGTCCCTTTTCGGGATCCCGGCGATCATTTCCGACAATGGGATCATGATCATCGTTCTCGGCGGAATGATGAATCTCTTTATCGGGGCTCATATATGTGCATTTTTAACAAGATTCACCACCGATATGCCGTTTGAGGACAGAGGAAAGGCCTTTGGTATCGCATATGCCATCGGAAGCATCGGCACATATCTCATTTCGCTTCCAAGCGGCGGGTCGGCTCTTACACAGGGCTACATCATATATGTGTATATGGCACTTACGGCCGTTTCGGTACTCCTGGTCACACTCCTCTTGAAGGATACGGCGATCGTCCCTATCGAAAAGGATCAAAACGGAAATCCCCCGCCGCTCAAGCTCGATAAGAGCGATCTTACCGTTCTTCTGCTCATATTTATGATATATGTGATCAATTCGGTCGGGCTTCATTTCAAGCCGCCAAGCTCAGACTCCGTAAATATCGTCTTTTCACGTGCGTTCTATTCGATAGGACTGATCGTAGCCGGATTCATCACCGACAAAAGCAGGAAAGCAGGCGCCATCAGCGCATTCATCGCTCTCGGATTCTGGCTTATCAGTCCCGCTCTGATGCAGAGTGCCGGAATAACAACATTTACTATACTTTTGGGCTATATTTTCCTGGGATTTACCGGAATGTACAGAATGATCTGCTTCTCGGATCAGGCTGAAAAGGATAAGAAAAAGCAGTCCATCGCGACCTTCGGCTTCGTGGGAATGCTTCTCGGACAGGCAGTCGGCACCTCGATCGGCGAGATCCTCATTAATAAACAGCTCATTCTGATCTGCGTAACGATGCTGATGTACATATTCTACGGCGCTGTCTTTTTCATCGTGATGCCCTTCCTGTATCCGGATAAAAAGAATGATCTGGGTACCCTCCCGTTCGAGGACAGAAAGGCCCTTGCTTTCGAAAAGTACGTACAGAAATACGGTTTCAACGCCAAGCAGTCCGATGTGTTAAAGCTTCTTCTCGAGGGGGATTCCAATTGTGAGATCGCAGAAAAGCTCTTCCTGGCTGAAAGTACGGTGAAATACCATGTGAAGAACATATTAAAAGTCACCGGTTTTTCCAACCGCGGTGACCTTATAGAAGACTATAAAAAGGATACTTTCTGATACCAAAAACCTCCGGCACAGGCCGGAGGTTTTTCTTTATTCGACACATCCTATTATCTCATTAATATCCGTGATTCCGTGTCTTTCCAGATATTTCCCGATTCCCTCCACGCATTCGACGGTTGCGTAAGGATTTACAAAGTTCATCATTCCGACACTTACGGCAGTTGCACCGGCCATCATGAACTCGATCGCATCCTCCGCGGTGGCGATGCCGCCCATTCCGATGACGGGGATCTTAACCGCGTGCGATGCCTGGTATACCATCCTGACGGCGATGGGTTTGAT
>JAGCRJ010000240.1 GCA_017964745.1 Lachnospiraceae bacterium | reverse complement strand
CTCGGAACATTTTGCAAGAGCCAGGGTTCCGGTGCGGGCCACTTCGACTATGGACACACTCCTGAACATCTCCAGAAGGAGTTTGATGCGTTCCGGAGAAGCACAGATCTGAATCATCATGTAATGAATGCTCAAGTCAACTATCTCCGCTTTCATCACATCACAGATCTCCATGATCTCCTGACGGTTATTCTTGTTGTACTTGACCTTCATGAGCATTAGTTCCCTGGATACGCACTGGGACTCTGTGAAGGTCTTGACCTTGATGACATCAAGCTTTTTGTTGAGCTGCTTTTCGATCTGCTCAAGAGTTCTCTCATCTCCGGACGAAACTATGGTCATCGAAGAAACGGTGGGATCGTCCGTCTCACCTACCGCAAGTGAATCAATATTAAAATTCCTGCGGGAAAAGAGTCCGCTCACTTTGCTCAGGACACCGGCTCTGTTTTCAACATTTACTGAATAGATTCTTTTATCTTTCATATCAACCTCAGTTTCACCGCTGTGCGGCATTTGTTCAGGCAGTCAGTTTAAACGGTAAGCTTCCCGGATCACTCGGGCTTAACAACATCTTTGGGATCCACAATGCACTCGAGAAGGACATTCTTTTTGTCATTAAGGAATTTCTTGATGACAGCTTTGGAATCCTTCATGTTTTCGAGTCTGAGATAATCGAATCCGTAAGCCTTTGCGATATGCTCAAGATCCGGATCACCGTCAAGCTTTACCATCGAATATGAATCTTCGTATGTGTAATGCTGGTATTCACGGACCATACCCAGATAACCGTTTCTGAGAACGACTATCTTGGCCTGGACATTATGCTGGACAAAGGTTGCGAGCTCGCACATGGACATCTGGAATCCTCCGTCTCCGCAGACCGCAACGGTCTGACGTTTGGGAGCGGCTATCTTGGCACCGAGTGCGGCGGGAATTGCATATCCCATTGTTCCCATACCGCCGCTCGTGAGCATTCTTCCTTTTCCGATTACGATATTGGCACAGGACCAGATCTGGTTCTGACCTACATCCGCAACATAGATGCTTCCGTCGATCATATCGGTAGTAAGCTGTTTAACGAACTCGGCGGGATCGACATATTTGGATGAGGGCTTTCTGTTGGACTTGAATGCCTTCTTTGCTGCGGTAAGTTCCTTGACCCATGCACTGTAATCACTGTCGATATCGGACGCTGTAAGCTCTTCAAGAATAGCCTCGGCATCTCCTACAAGGGGTATTGTGGAAAGTGCATTTTTACCGATCTCGGCAGGATCGACATCCATATGGATGAGGGTCTTGTTGCCGTTGCTAATAAGCTCGGGTCTGTTAACAGCACGGTCAGCGACTCTTGCTCCGATCATGATGATGACATCCGCATCGTTCATGGCCTTATTGGCATAGGGCTTTCCGTTATTTCCGACCATTCCGAAATAAAGGGGATGAGCTGTGGGAAGAACTCCGATACCCATCATCGTGGAGACAACAGGGATGTTCTTCTCTTCCGCGAATTTCTGAAGTTCATCATCGGCATTGGCAAGGAACACGCCTCCGCCTGCACAGATAATAGGCTTCTTTGCACCCTTGAGTTCCTTGATGACCTTCTTTATCTGTGCCGCATTTCCCTTAAAGGTGGGCTTATATGTTCTGAGATTAACCTCGTCGGGATAATGGAAGTTCTTGAGAGCCTGATTCTGGATATCGATGGGCACGTCAATAAGAACGGGTCCCTTTCTTCCGGTGGAAGCGATATAGAAGGCTTCCTTCATAATCCTGGGGATATCCTGTGCATCCTTTACGAGATATGAATATTTAACGAATGATTCAACCGCACCGGTGATATCGGCTTCCTGGAAAACATCGGATCCGAGAAGTTCGGAATTAACCTGTCCGGTGATTATGATCATAGGGATAGAATCAGCAAACGCGGTTGCGATACCGGTGATGACATTGGTTGCACCCGGGCCGCTCGTTACGGCACACACACCGGGTTTTCCGGAAATACGTGCTTCACCGCTTGCCATATGAGCTGCATTCTGTTCGGTACGCACCAGCACTGTCCTGATATCCGAATCAAGTATACTGTTATAAAAGGGGCATATAGCCACACCGGGATAACCGTATACGTTCTTTACTCCCTCGAGTTCAAGACATTTTACTATTGCATCTGCACCTATCATGGGGCATCACCTCCGAAACAAATATTTAACAGGCATCAGCTTACGCTGTTTTTCTTTAATGATCTATTCGGGCATTCCAAGTAAACTTTTTGCCACCTTCACGGCTTCGGCAGCATCCTTGGAATATCCGTCGGCTCCTATCTCCTGTGCATACTCTTCGGTAACACAGGCGCCGCCTACCATCACCTTTATATCAAGACCTTTCTGTTTAACAAGTTCAATTGATTCCTTCATATGGATCATTGTCGTTGTCATCAGTGCTGAAAGGCATATGATCTTCGATCCGGTCTCTTCCGCCTTTGCAACGATATCTTCCGCTTTGATATCCTTGCCCATGTCGATCACGTTGAAACCGTAATTGCCGAGCATCATTGCGACAAGATTTTTACCGATGTCATGGATATCGCCCTCAACGGTTGCGATAACGACCGAAGGAGCATCCTCGGAAGATCCGCTGCCCTTAAGTTCGGGTTCAATCACCGCAATGGCACTCTTCATGCTCTCGGCGGATGATATCAGCTGGGGAAGGAAATACTTGCCGGAGTTAAAGAATGCACCGACCTGATTTATCGCAGGGATAAGGCAGTCATTAAGAATATCCGCAGCATTCTCTCCTTTTTCCAGAGCTGCCTTTGCGGCAGCAGGCGCGGCATTTCTGTTTCCTCCAACCACGGCCTTATAAATGTCCCTGAGGCTTTCGGGAACCTTATCAAGCATTTCATCACCCGAAGACTTTTTGGGAGCTGAGCCGGGATCGGATGTGTTAGAAGCAGCGGCTTTTAAAAGTTCCTCTTTGGCTTCCCTTGCTTCCTTAAGCCTGCCCGCGGTTTCAATGTATGCGATATCGCTTTCGGGCTTGTTCAAAAGAAGGTCCGTAGCTCTTGCCGCAGCAACCAGAAGCTCCTGTCCCGGATTTGAGATTGCCATAGTAAGGCCGTTTGCTATCGCAAGTGTAAGGAACGCTGAATTTACATAGCTTCTTTCAGGAAGCCCGAACGATATATTGGAAAGTCCGGTTATTGTCGCAAATCCGTTGTCATAGGCATACCTGATCGTTTCAAGTGTCTTTACACCCTGGCTCTGGTCAGCACCGACAGTCTGGACAAGTCCGTCGACAACAATGTTATCTTTGGTAAGGCCAAGTTCAACGGCTCTCTTATATATGATATCAATTATCTCTTTTTTCTCATCAAGATCCTTGGGTAGACCTTTTTCGGAAAGAGGTAAGAGAATGAAAACAGCACCGTATTTTGCAACTGTGGGAAGAAGTCTTTCAAACTTCGCGGGCTCGAGTGAGACCGAATTGACAAGTGCTCTTCCGGGATAATGTCTGAGCGCCGCTTCAAGTATCTCGGGAGAACTTGAATCAAGGCACAAAGGAAGGCTTGTTGCCTGGGTCACTTCATCAATGACACGGAGCATCATGGCTCCCTCATCGATACCGCCCATACCTACATTTATATCGAGGACACCCGCTCCGTTTTCTTCCTGTTCGGTAGCAAACTGTAATATACGATCAGTATTTCCCTCACGGAGTTCAGCCTGCAGTGCTTTCTTTCCGGTAGGATTGATTCGCTCACCTACTATGATGAATCTTCCGTCAAGTCCGAAGACAAGCGTCTTTCTTTCACTTGAAAGATATCTGATACCATCCTGCCTGAATTCTTTCCTGCGGACGGGACCGCGTCCGAATTTCTTATTAACCGCCTCAATAAACTCGGGAGTTGTTCCGCAGCATCCCCCGATTATCTGGGCACCTGCATCAACAAGAACCTCCATCTCGGATGCGAAAGTATCGGCATCCATCTTATAGACGGTCTTATTATTCTCATCCAGCTCGGGAAGACCGGCATTGGGCTTGGCGATGATGGGAATCCTCGTATTGGCCGCCATATCGGAAACAATTGAAACCATCTGTGCGGGACCGGTTGAACAGTTGACACCGATTGCATCCGCTCCGAGGCTTTCGCAGACAACAGCCCCCGTTACGGCATCGGTTCCGAAAAGAGTTCTTCCGCTTGCTTCAAAAGTGAGTGTGACAATGATAGGAAGATCCGTGGTTTCCTTTGCGGCGATAAGTGCAGCCCTGGTCTCTGCGAGACTCATCATTGTCTCTACTACAAGAATGTCACAGCCGTATTTTTCAAGCAGCTTTATCTGCTGCTTATATACATCTATAAGGTCCTCAAGCTCAAGATTTCCCATGGGCTTAAGCTGACGTCCGGTCATGGTTATATCGCCTGCAACAAGGATCTTTCTGGTCTTACATTCGGACGCAGCCTGTTTAGAAATGCCAACAAGCGTCTTGATCAGATCTTCCTGTTCATTCTCAAGACCGTACTCGGCAAGCTTAATGGAATTCGCTGTAAATGTGGGAGCATAAAGGATATCGGAACCTGCGGAAATAAATCTTCTCTGCAGTTCAAGCATGGCATCCGGATTCTCGGATACCCACTTTTCGGTACATACGCCTCCGGGCATTCCCGCTTTGGCAAGATTGGTGCCGGTCGCGCCGTCAAGATATACTATTTTGTCCTTAATAAACTCTCTGAATTCCTGTTTGGTCATAATGCATATATTTTATTACATTTACGTCAAAATATGAATACTTTAAAGTATAAAAAAGGCTCCTGCATTGCAGGAGCCCGGTCAGGTAATTTATCTTTCTTCAATAGGCTTATATGCAGTGTGTTCTCCGACATATTTGAATGCGGGACGAACAATCTTGCCGCCGTTTACGATCTCCTCGAGACGGTGTGCACTCCAGCCCGACATACGTGCGATTGCAAAGAGCGGTGTAAAGAGCTCTTCGGGAATTCCGAGCATGCTGTAAACAAGTCCGCTGTAGAAGTCTACATTTGCACATACAGGCTTAAGGATACCTTTGTTCTCGGTGATGAGCTTCTTTGCGATCCTTTCAACCCTGTCATAGAATTCGAATTCGTCGACAAGTCCCTTTTCAACCGCAAGTGTTCTCGCATAATCCTTGAGGAGAACCTCTCTGGGATCGGAAAGTGTGTAGACAGCATGTCCTATACCGTAGATAAGTCCTGCACCGTCGAATGCCTTCTTATCGAGGATCTTCTTGAGATAAGCTTCGATCTCCGCTTCATTCTCAATATTTACGATGTTCTCCTTGAGGTTTCTGAACATCTCCTGAACCTTAAGGTTTGCACCGCCGTGCTTGGGTCCCTTGAGTGATCCGATGGATGCTGCGGTCGAAGAATATGTATCGGTTCCGGAAGAAGTAACAACGTGAGTGGTGAAGGTCGAATTGTTACCGCCGCCGTGATCGGCATGAACCATAAGAGCTATATCGAGAACCTTGGCCTCAAGCTCGGTGTAATGACCGTCGGGCCTGAGCATCTGGAGTATATTCTCAGAAAGGGACAGCTCCTTCTTGGGGTTCCTGATGATAAGAGCATCATCCTTCCTGAAGTGCATATAGGAATGATAGGAATATACAGCGATGAGAGGCAGCTTGTTGATCAGCTCAAGTGACTGCCTGAGTACATTCTCTGATGAAATATCGTCAGGTCTGGGATCGTAGGTATAAAGTGTTAGGACACATCTCTGAAGCGCATTCATGATGTTTCCGTTGGATGCCTTCATGTCAACGTCACGGACGAATCTTGCACCGAGCTCCTGGAGCGAGCTTGATACATGAAGGTAAGCATCGAGCTCCTTTCTGTTGGGCAGATGTCCGAACAAAAGAAGGAAAGAAACCTCCTCAAAGCCATGTATCCTTCCGCCGAGATTATTGACGATATCCATAACATTAATGCCCTGATAATAGAGTCTTCCGTCACAGGGAACCTTGTCACCGTCTACAATATCGAAAGCAACAACGTCAGAAACCTCGGTAAGACCGGTAAGAACGCCCTTACCGTTTGAGTCACGCAGACCACGCTTTACGTCATATTCAACGTAAAGATTATTATCTATCTTCGGAACATGATGGAGTTCAGAGATAAGCATATCCACGTCGGGCTTGATCTCAGCCATATCCAGCAGATCCGGCATTTCTATTTTATCTTTCTCTTCGTACATAACACCCTCCGATACAGTAATTTATGTCAATCTGTACCCATGTATTAATGTATACAACATATGGGATTAAAAAGCAAGGTAAAAAAATCATGCTGTAAGTATAAAAAGAGGACGTATCATAACGTCCTCTTTTTATCGTAAATTATTGGTTATAACTTGTTTAAGCTTCAAGAACAGCGTCCTTCATTGATCTTACAAAGTCATAGATATAAGGTCCGGCTTCTTTTCCGTACTTTTCTACTATCTTTACGATCGCAGAGCCGACGATCGCACCGTCGGATATGGAAGCCATAGCCTTAGCCTGTTCGGGATTTGATATACCGAAACCGATGGCACAGGGAACATCCGAAACCTCGCGGATATGTCCGACAATGGGCTTAAGATCGGTACTGATACTGCTTCTTACACCTGTAACACCCATTGAGCTTACAACATAGATAAAGCCCTTTGCTTCCGATGCGATCATCCTGATACGGTCTTCGGATGTGGGTGATACCATAGAGATGTAATTAACGTCATATTTAAGGGATACGGATTCAAGCTCTTCCTTCTCCTCGTAAGGCATATCGGGAACGATGACTCCGCTGACTCCGAGTTCCTTGCACTTTGCGAAGAACTTGTCATATCCGTAATGGAATATCAGATTTGCATAGGTCATAAAGCAGAGCGTTACATCACTCTTCTCACGGACCCTTGAAACCATATCGAATACAAGATCGGTAGTGGTACCTGCCTGAAGTGCCCTGACACTGGCATTTTGGATAACGGCACCTTCCGCTACGGGATCCGAAAAAGGAATACCTATCTCAATGATATCGCATCCCGCTTCAGCCATCTTAAGTATGAATTCATAAGTGCTGTCGATATCGGGATCACCAGCTGTGATGAATCCGATAAATGCTTTACCGTTCTTATTTTTTTCAAAAGAGGCTCTTATCTTGTCAGTCATGAAGATTTACCCCCCTGTATCTTGCGATTGCGGCAACATCCTTATCGCCCCTTCCGGAGACGTTTATTATGATGCTCTGATCCTTTGAGAAATTCTTTGCTATCTTCATAGCATGGGCAATGGCATGTGAGCTTTCGATCGCAGGGATGATTCCCTCTGTTCTCGAAAGGTATTCAAATGCCTGTACCGCTTCCTCATCGGTCACGGGAACATACTGTGCCCTTCCGATGGAATGAAGATAAGCATGCTCGGGTCCTATTCCGGGATAATCAAGTCCAGCGGAGATTGAATAAACAGGTGCGATCTGGCCGTACTCATTCTGGCAAAAGAGAGACTTCATGCCATGGAATATTCCGAGAGTTCCGGTCGCGATTGTTGCGGCGGTTTCGGGAGTATCAACACCCTTTCCTCCTGCCTCGCATCCGATGAGCATTACGTCTTTATCATTAATGAAATTATAGAAAGCACCGATGGCATTTGAGCCACCTCCCACACATGCGATCACCGCTGCGGGAAGCTTTCCTTCCTTTTCGAGGATCTGCTGTCTTGCTTCCTTGGAAATAACCGCCTGGAAATCACGTACGATCGTGGGGAAAGGATGGGGACCCATTACGGAACCGAGACAGTAATGCGTATCCTCAGTCCTGGTACTCCATTCCTTCATAGCGTCGTTAACGGCATCCTTGAGGGTCATTGTACCGGTTGTGACGGCGTTGACCTTGGCTCCGAGAAGCTCCATACGGTATACATTCAGAGCCTGGCGGATGGTATCCTCCTTGCCCATGAATATCTCACACTCCACACCGAGAAGTGCGGCTACAGTCGCGGTCGCAACACCGTGCTGGCCTGCACCGGTCTCAGCAATGAGCCTGGTCTTGCCCATTCTCTTTGCAAGAATTGCCTGTCCTATGCAGTTGTTGAGCTTATGGGAACCTGTATGATTG